>NZ_CAXREH010000057.1:0-16449 GCF_964229375.1 Cognatishimia sp. | reverse complement strand
TTTGATGAAGATCAGTTCGGCCCCCAAAAGCGCCGCAGATCCCAGCGCCAAAAGCGCGCCCAACTCGATGAGTCCCGATCCGGGGCGCGTCAAAAGGATGGCTCCGCTAAAGGCGATCAACGCCGACAACACGCGCCATTTTCCGATACGCTCGCCGAGAAACGGAATGGCCAGCAGCATGCCGATCACAGGATTAAGAAAGCTGATCGCCGTTGCATCAGACAAAGGAATGAAGGCAGCGGCGGCAAACATCAGCGTCACGCCGCCCCAGCCAAACGTCGATCGCCCGATGTGCAGGCCCACATTTGTCGGCTTGAAGGTCGGCCGTATGATCGCAGTCACGAGCGCAATTGCCAGAAGCGCAAACACAAAGCGGCCATGGCTGACCTGAAACGCATGCAGAGGTTCGCCCAACGCGTCTGTTCCCAATGCCTTTGCCAGCAAAGTCGTGCCCGCCACAAAGCAAGACGCCAGCACAGTCAGGCCAGCGGCAAGAGGGGGATTGGGAGCGATTTGCATGCGCAAGTGGTGCGCCAATCCCGTGACCGCCGCAAGGCTGAAAGCGACAGAGGGCAGAAAAGTGGCTTCTCAAGCGGTCATGGGCCGTGTATCAGCGGCTTATGGCGATTCTTGCGACATATATCCGCGTCCGACGACTGCGATAAATTCCAACCTGCACCCAAGTGCAGGCGCGCCTCTTGTGTTGGCTATAGGCTGACCAAACCTCCGAAAATCTCTGTAAAAACACCCAAGCTTGCGCGCACCCGTTGACAGATCCTGTCTGCTGTTGCACGCACAACGTTCCAGAAAAAGGACACAGCTATGATCCCCGCCGTTCTACCGACTTATAACCGGGCCCCCTTGAATTTCGTCAAAGGCGAAGGCAGCTGGATGATCGAGGCGGACGGGCGACGCTTTCTGGATCTGGGCGCAGGTATTGCGGTGAATGTACTGGGACACGCGCATCCGAAACTGGTCGCGGCGCTGACCCATCAGGCGGAAACCCTGTGGCATGTCTCAAACCTGTATCAGATCCCGCAGCAAGAGGCGCTGGCCGCCAAGCTGGTGGAAAACAGCTTTGCTGATACGGTTTTCTTCACCAATTCCGGGACAGAGTCCTGCGAGCTCGCCGTGAAAATGGCGCGCAAATACTGGTATGACAAAGATCAGTCCGACAAAACTCAGATCATCGCATTTGAAGGCGCGTTCCATGGCCGCTCGTCTGCAGGCATCGCCGCGGCAGGCAGTGAAAAGATGACCAAAGGCTTTGGTCCATTGCTGCCGGGCTTCACGCAGCTGCCTTGGGGCGATGTCGAGGCGTTGAAGAACGCGCTGGATGAGACGACCGCCGCTGTGATCCTAGAGCCAGTGCAAGGCGAAGGTGGCATCCGCCCGATGGCAGACTCTGATCTGCGCAGCATTCGCGAGATCTGTGATGAGGCCGGCGTTCTGCTGATCCTGGACGAGGTGCAATGTGGCGTCGGCCGGACTGGGAAACTCTTTGCGCATGAATGGGCGGGGGTAACGCCCGATATCATGATGGTCGCCAAAGGCATCGGCGGCGGCTTTCCTTTGGGCGCGGTGCTGGCAACCGAAGACGCGGCCTCTGGTATGACCGCGGGCACCCACGGCTCGACCTATGGCGGCAACCCGCTGGCCTGTGCTGTCGGCAATGCCGTGATGGACGAGGTCGCCGCACCAGAGTTTCTGGACGATGTGAACCGCCGCGCGGGTCTTTTGCGGCAAAAGCTGGAAGGACTGGTTGCGGCGAACCCTGAGGTGTTTGAAGGCGTGCGCGGATCTGGTCTGATGCTTGGCCTGAAATGTAAGGTCGGCTGCGTCGACGTGGTCAATGCGGGCTATGACAACCTTGTGGTGACGGTGCCTGCGGCTGACAACGTGGTGCGCTTGCTGCCCCCGCTGAACATCTCTGAAGATGAAATTTCCGAGGCTGTGGCGCGCATTGACGCGGCTGCACAGTCGCTGACGCACTCAAACTAAGGGCCAAAGAATGACCCATTTCCTTGATATTCACAAAACCGATCCTGCTGACCTGAGATCGATGATCGATATGGCGCGCGACATGAAGGCCAAGCGCGCAGGTGTCCCCAAGGGCACGCCGGATGCGGACCAGCCGCTGGCCAACCACATGGTCGCGCTGATCTTTGAAAAACCATCGACCCGTACGCGCGTGTCCTTTGACGTGGGCGTGCGCCAGATGGGTGGCCAGACCATGGTGCTGTCGGGCAAAGAAATGCAGCTTGGCCATGGTGAAACCATCGCAGACACCGCCCGCGTCCTCAGCCGTTATGTCGACCTGATCATGATCCGGACCTTCGAAGAGCAAACGCTGCTCGAGCTGGCGGAATATTCCGATGTGCCGGTCATCAATGGCCTGACCGACCGCACCCACCCCTGTCAGATCATGGCGGATATTCTGACCTTTGAAGAGCACCGCGGGCCGATCAAAGGCAAGAAGGTCGTCTGGTCTGGTGACGGCAACAATGTTTTTGCAAGTTTTGCACATGCGGCGGGCCAATTTGGATTTGATCTGACCTTCACAGGGCCAGAACAGCTTGATCCAGAAGCAGAATTCCTGGAGCTTGCGCGCTCCAAGGGCAGCAATGTCGTGATTGAACGCGATCCGGTGAAGGCTGTTGAAGGTGCGGATCTTGTTGTCACTGACACTTGGGTATCCATGCATGACGCCCAATCCGCGCGCGAGCGTCGCCACAATCTGTTGCGGCCCTATCAGGTCGATGACGCCCTGATGAGCCATGCCAACCCAGATTCACTGTTCATGCACTGTTTGCCAGCGCACCGCGACGAAGAGGCAACATCCGAGGTGATGGACGGCCCGCATTCCGTGATCTTTGATGAGGCGGAAAACCGGCTGCACGCACAGAAAGCCGTGATGCGCTGGTGCTTGGGGAAATAGCACCGCTTAACGCAGCGATTTTCAACGCGATACATATTTAAAAACAGTCACTTGCGCGGTTTTGCGCGCAAGGTTGGGGCGGCCTGAGTCGGGTCTTCGGGCCAGGGGTGTTTTGGGTATCGTCCCCGCATGTCCTTGCGCACATCGGCATAGGACGTCGCCCAGAAACCTGGAATATCCAGAGTGGTCTGGACAGGCCGTCGCGCGGGTGACAGCAGTGTGACCCGCAAAGGCATGTTGCCGACCATTGGGTGTGTCGTCTGTCCAAACATCTCTTGCAGACGCAGGCTGATTTCTGGGTGCTCGCCGTCATAGTCAATCGGGGTTTTGTTCCCCAAAGGCGTCGTGAAATTGGCAGGCGCAAGCCGGTCCAGCGTTTGCATCTGGCCATAATCAAGCCGCGCACGCAGCGCATCCAGACAGTCAAAACTGCGCCATTGCGCCGAGGTTTTGACACCCGCCAAGTAGGGCAGCAACCAGTCTTCGAGGCTGTCAAGCAAGGCGTTCTCGGACATGTCTGGCATCGCAGAGCCTGCGTCTGAAGCGAGTTTGACGCGCGCCACAAAGCGTTTGGCGGCATCGCTTAGGACCAACCCAATCTCGCGCACACCGTCAAGCATCGCCTGCGCGATGTCTTCGGCGGGGGCGTCTTTCCAGATGTGATCCGACAGCGCAATCGCCCCCAGACGTTCCTGTCGCCGCGCGACGACGCGGCCTTCGCGTTTGGACCACTGACACGAGGTCTCCCAGGCGATTTGGTCGCCAAACACCGCGCGCAATTCTGCGTCGGAAATGGCGACGGCCTGCCGGATTTTTGCCTCTCGGGGATTTCCGTCAAGGTCTGTCGCCACGATCAGGCGTTGACCTGCCAGCGGATCGTCTTCGGGCAAGATCGCCCCTTTGCCGCCACTTAAAACAAAGCGGGGGACTTCCCCTTTGCGGTGCAATCCAATGCGGTCCGGATAGGCGAGGGCCGCCATTTCTCCGACCGACATAGGTGACGACTCCTCAAGGTCGCGGGACAGCCGTTTGACCTCGTCGCGGACCGTAAAGAGCGCGCTGCGATTGACACCATAGGGACGGCGGGCTTCAAAACTCTTGAGATCACGCAGGGCCTCGAGCCTGAGACCAAGGTCCACCGGAGCGCCGCGCGACAAGGGATCTCGCGTCGCCATAAGCGCCGCCAAGGGCGCGGCCTGCCGCCCTGCTTTGATCAGCATATGCGCCAGTCGCGGATGCAGGGGCAGGCGGGCGATGGCGCGGCCGTGATCGGTGATCTGTCCGCGCGCGTCCAACGCCCCAAGCAAGCCCAGAAGGGCGCGTGCTTCTGTCAGGGTCGCAGGATTGGGCGCAGTCAGAAACGCAAGATCGGCGGCCTCGGCACCCCATTGCGCCAGCTCCAGCGCCAGCCCTGTGAGGTCTGCGCTTTCAATTTCTGCTGGGGGATAGGCCTGAAGCGCGCCTTCCTCTCCCTTGGTCCAAAGACGATAGCAGACGCCCTCGGCCACACGTCCGGCGCGGCCCTGCCGCTGGGTTGCCTCGGCGCGCGTCACTTTTTCGGTCACCAGACGGGACATGCCAGAACCCGGATCAAATCGCGCCCGTCGCGCGCGGCCTGCGTCGATGACAACGCGAACGTCCTGAATGGTCAGCGAGGTTTCGGCAATCGAGGTCGCCAGCACCACTTTGCGGCCCTTATCCGCTGGCCGGATCGCGTCTTGCTGTGCTTGAAAGGGCATCGCGCCGTAAAGCGTGTGGATCTTGCAGGTGTCTGGCAGGGTCACTTGGGACGCAACGCGCCGAATTTCGCCTTCTCCTGGCAGGAAGACCAGAACGCCGCCCTCGGTTTCGGCCACCGCTTTTTCGATAAGCTGACAGCAGGCTGTCTCAAGCCGTGTGTCCTTGCGAATGGGCCTGTCCAACCAGAGCGTTGTCACTGGATAGCTGCGCCCTTCCGAGGTCACAACAGGCGCGCCGCCCATCAGCTCTGCCACGGGACCAGCATCCAAAGTCGCCGACATGGCCAAAAGGATCAGGTCGTCGCGAAGCGCCTCACGCACCTCAAGGCATAGGGCGAGGCCCAGATCAGCATTCAGCGAGCGTTCGTGGAACTCGTCAAATATCACGGCACCGATGCCCGTCAGCTCGGGATCGCTTTGCAGCATCCGTGTCAAAATGCCTTCGGTGACCACCTCGATCTTTGTGGCCTGAGAGGTTTTGCGGGCCCCGCGCACGCGATACCCCACGGTTGCGCCCACCGGCTCTGCGAGCGTCTGCGCCATCCTCTCGGCTGCTGCGCGGGCAGCAAGGCGTCTGGGTTCAAGCATGATGATCTTGCCGTCAACCAAGCCATCCCGCAGCATTTCCAGCGGAACGACCGTCGTTTTCCCCGCCCCCGGAGGGGCCTGAAGAACAGCCTGACCGCTGTCGCGCAGCGCGCGCAGTAAGTCGGGGATTGCGGATTGGATCGGCAGAACGGTCATGCCGCTTTATCGGGCAAGGGCAAAGAGGCGTAAAGCGTCAATCCCATGTGACAAAGCGTCGAGACGGGGCGTGCAGGTCAAGTCCGACTGGACAGGGGCGGCAGGCACAGGCAAGAAAGCACCTCAAGAGCCAAAGGAACACGACCACGATGGACATTACAGAGCTTCGTGACAGGATTTTGAAACAGGATCGCCGTGCTTTGGCGCGAGCGATCACATTGGTAGAAAGCGGCCGCGCCGACCATCGCGCCGAGGCTGCTGCCTTGTTGGATGCATTGCGCCCCGCCGGGCGGCAGGCGATCCGGATCGGGTTGTCGGGCACGCCGGGTGTTGGCAAGTCCACCTTCATCGAAAGCTTTGGCATGTTTCTGACGGGGCAGGGCCTGCGCGTCGCGGTGCTCGCGGTTGACCCGTCGTCTTCGCGTTCCGGTGGGTCGATCCTTGGCGACAAGACCCGCATGGAGCGTCTCAGCCGCGATCCAAACGCCTTTATTCGCCCGTCGCCCAGTCAAACCCACCTTGGCGGGGTCGCCCGTCGCACCCGCGAGGCCGTCGCCTTGTGTGAGGCCGCCGCCTTTGACGTCGTGCTGATTGAAACGGTCGGGGTTGGGCAATCAGAAACCGTTGTCGCCGAGATGTCGGATCTGTTTTTGTTGCTGCTTGCGCCTGCTGGCGGCGACGAGCTGCAAGGCGTGAAGCGGGGCATCATGGAGATGGCCGACCTGATCCTTGTCAACAAGGCCGACGGCGATCTGAAAGCCACCGCAACCCGTACCTGCGCCGATTACGCAGGTGCTTTGCGTTTGTTGCGCAAGCGCCCGCAGGATCCAGAAGGATTTCCAAAGGCGATGACCGTTTCGGCGATCGAAGAAAAGGGCCTGCAGGACGCGTGGGAGCAGATGAACGAACTGGTCACATGGCGTCGCGCAGAAGGGCAGTGGGACTCTCGTCGATCGGAACAGGCCCGCCACTGGTTTGTAGAAGAGTTGCGTCAGGCGGTTCTTGCACAGCTTGAGACGCCGCAAGCACTGGGGGAAATCAATGGTTTGGCCCAGCAAGTGGCCGATAATTCCCTAAGCCCAAGTGCCGCAGCAGAACAGGTTTTGAGCGCCCTGAAGATTGCGCAGGGATAGGAATTTCAACGCATCTTTGGTAAATTCGCCAAACGCGTTGAGGGATTGTCATTTACCTGTCGTGAATCACTTGACCTCGCCCAGATTCAGGCCTAAAGACGCCCAACGAATTTCCGGGCGCTGTCCAAAGCGGCGCCCATTTGTATTGAAAGGCCCCGACGGCCTTTTGACCGAAACACGAGGATGAACCCATGTCGCGCCGTTGCGAACTGACCGGAAAAGGCCCAATGACTGGCAACAATGTCAGCCACGCCAACAACAAAACCAAGCGTCGCTTCCTGCCGAACCTGAACGACGTGACCCTGCAATCCGAAGTGCTGGGCCGTGGCGTTAAGCTGCGCATCTCTGCGTCGGCTCTGCGCACTGTCGATCACCGCGGTGGTCTGGATGCGTTCATGGCGAAAGCAAAAGACAGCGAGCTGTCTGACAACGCTCTGAAGATCAAAAAAGAGATCGCAAAAGCACAGGCTGCTCAAGCCTAAGCTGATCTCGTCCTTCGCAGGACTGTGAATTTGGCCCCGTCTGTTTTCAGGCGGGGCTGTTTCCTTTTGTCGCTTTCCAATCAGGGTGGGCCGCGGATATACCGAATGTGATGACCAGATTGCGCGCCCATATCGCAGTTCTTTTGATAACTGTGCTGACCCTGACAGGGCACAGCATGGCGATTGCACGCGGTGCGCCGGGGCCCTCCGGCTTTATCGAGTTGTGCACGGGCGGTAGCCCGGTCATGGTCGCGATTGATGAAAACGGCGAGCCAACAGGCGCCAGCCACATCTGCCCCGACTATACGTTGACGCTGCAAAACGCGGTGATCGCGCAGGCACAGGCCGCACGTCCGCTCGAGCTGTCTTATGTCCGGCTGTCGTTTGTGCACGTCTCTGCGGTCGTGTCGCTGCCGCGTCCTGTGCCCGCCGCGCGAGGCCCTCCGGGATTGATCTGAACCAAAGTCTCACTTCAAATCAAACCTCACGACAGGAGGCCTATATGTCTGTCAAATCCCTATCACTCGCGGCGATTGCCGCATTTTCCTTTGGTGTTCCGGCCTTTGCCGACTCTCATATCACCATCCAAGACGCCTATGCGCGCTCTGGCGGCAAAGCAGCCCGGGCGGGCGCGGCCTTTATGACCATCGTGAACCATGGTGACGAGGCGGACCGGTTGATCGCGGTCGCCTCTGACGCTGCAGTGCGGGTTGAGTTGCACACGCACAAGGAAATCGGCGATGGCGTCATGCAAATGCTGCATGTGGAAGAGGGCTTTGTAGTCCCTGCACAGGGGCAGCACGCGCTGGATCGCGGTGCAGATCATGTGATGTTCATGGGGCTGAAGGCGCCGTGGGAGCAAGGTGACGTGCTGACCGTTACGCTGACATTTGAGAAATCCGGTGACATGGTGATCGAGGTCCCCGTCGATCAGGATCGCAAGGCGGGCGCTGGTCACGGGCATTCCGGCCACGATCACTGATGCCCCTGAAAGAAGGTCGGGAACGCCCCGGCCTTCTTATCGTTCAAGCTCTTCGCGCACCCAGGCTGGCACCACTTCGGTTGCAGGCCCAAATCGGCATTCAGCAAAGCGTGACGCGCCCGTCGAGGGCTCTAAGTTCAGCTCGATGGTATGCGCGCCGAAATGATCGGCCTCGGCCACGAAATTTGCGGCTGGGTAAACTTCGCCCGACGTGCCGATTGACACAAAGACGTCCGCCTTGCTGAGCGCCTCGGCGATAGTTGCCATGCCGTAGGGGATTTCACCGAACCAGACCACATCCGGCCGCGTCGCGGGCGCGTGACAGGCCGGGCAGAGGTCTGTCGGCTGCATCAGCAAAGGCGCATCCCACCGATGGTCACACGCGCCACACAACGCGCCTGCCAGTTTGCCGTGCATGTGCAAAACAGCAGTGCTGCCAGCTTTTTCATGCAAAGAATCAACGTTTTGCGTCACGATCAACAGATCTCCCGAAAGGCGTTTTTCAAGTTCGGCCAGGGCCAGATGCGCGGCGTTCGGTGTTGCTTTGGCCGCCTGTTCTCGGCGCGCGTTGTAAAAGCGATGCACCAGCTCTGGGTCACGGGCAAACCCCTCGGGCGTGGCGACGTCCTCGATGCGATGCCGCGCCCAAAGCCCGCCTTCGTCGCGAAATGTGCCAAGTCCGCTTTCCGCAGAAATACCCGCACCGGTGAGAACAACGATATTTGTCATGGCGTGGGCCTTTGCTGGTGGTTGCCGGGTAAGCGCGCTAGGGTTGCGGAACAATGACATGAAGGATCAGGTCAATGAAGGTGCTCTTTGTCTGTCTGGGCAACATCTGCCGCAGCCCCTCGGCAGAAGGGGTGTTTCGCGAAATCTCATCGGCTCAAACGGACAGTGCGGGCACCGGAGGATGGCATGTGGGGGATCCGCCCTATGGCCCAATGTTGGATGCCGCCGCCCGCAGAGGCTACGATTTTTCCGACCTGCGTGCGCGTCAGTTTACGGCACAGGACTTTCAGGCCTTTGATCTGATCATCGGTATGGATGCGGCAAATATCCGAGACATCGAGGATCTGAGGCCCGCCGGGAACGAAACGCCTGTGCGTCTGTTCACGGATTACGCCGAGACCACGATGACAGAGGTGCCCGATCCCTATTACACGCGCGATTTTGACGGCGCGCTCGATCTGATTGAACTGTGCGCCAAAGGGCTGAACGACGCTATCGCGTAAGTTAAGAGATTTGAAATCTGATCAACCGCCAAGCAGACGCAATTCGCCCTTGAGAAACGGTTGTTGTTGAACCAAAGGCGCGATCATGCGGTCGCCCACCAATTGCTGAAGGCTTTGGCTGACCTCGCGCGGCACTGCGTCTGCCCAATCCGCGCTGGCAAAGAGAGAAATCTGCCGGTGGAACTGTCCAAAGGGCAGGGGATGCGCCACAACATCGTCGTGAAAACGGGCGGCGCGCATAAAGCCCAGCGGCGTCGTAATGGTCCAGCCAATGCCGCGCGCAACACAGGCCATCAAAGCCATGTGGCTGCCGATTTCGAAACGGTCGCCAAGATCCTGTTTGTATCGCGACAGATGCGCGTCGACCTGGCGTGAGATCAACTGGCGACGCTCGTAGCGCAGAAAGGGAAGATCCTCGAGGATCGCTTCAACAGGTTTGCCTTGCGGGGTTTGGGATGTGGGTGTCACAAGGATGAACGGGTCACGGACAAGTGGATATTCTATAATTCCTTCAAGCACTTCACCGGGACTGGCCGCGGCGCCAAGGTGCAGGCTCTGGTCTTTCATATCTGCGATGATGTCGTGGCTCGCTGCGGTGATCATGCGAAAGCGACAGTTGGTCAGACTTTCTGCCAGCGCCGTTACAAGGCGCGGGGTCACATCGTTGTCGACATCATCAATAATCCCGATCGACAAGGACGTGAGGTGGGTCAGGTCCATCACCGACAGCTCTGACTGGGCCAAGCGCAGTTCTGATAAAACAGACCGTGTACGCCCCAGAAAATTGCGCCCCGCAGGGGTCAAACCCATCGGGCGCGTGCCGTGGTTGACCAGTGTCGTATCCAAGGCCGCTTCCAGGTTGCGCAACTGTTGACTGACCGCAGGTTGGCTAAGCCCTGTGACCTCGGCAGCCTGGGCCACAGACCCGTGGGTCGCGATTGCTTCGAACACCTCGAGGCCGCGCAGCGTGACGCCTTTTTTGAGCATAGGTCAGCCTTTCACAGATTTGGCTTTCCCAAATCTATGCGCAAAAAAGTAAAATTGCAAAAGGCAGGTTTACCCGACGCCTTTGCACATCACTTCGGCGGTATCTCCGAACGCGCGGTAGCGTTCCCAAAAGATCTCGTGTGATCGTGCGCGGGATTGACGAATTTCCTGTGCCATATGCGGGTCACGGAAGAACTTGGCCGCCAGTCGTTGATCTGCGCGGGACAGGGATTGGTTCGCCACATGCTGCCAGCAATTGCACATGCGCCACGATGCGGCCTCGCGGTCAGAGCGCACGCAGGCGCTGGCGATGACGCCGGCGCTGGCAGATGTGGATGTCACAACAGAAATAATCAAAGCGCCCACGGCGCCTTTCAGGAAGTCTCTCATATTTTGCCTCATGTCGCCGACTTTTTGCGGCTTTTGTTTGGTCCAGTATGCCTGATTTTTTCATTCATTTAAAGGTTGAACATCACGGGACTGCGCCACCTTGGGGGCAGCGCGTCAAAAATCTGTGGCTAATGCGTATCTTGTCGCGCTAGGCTTGCCTCAGAAAGAGGAGATCACATGCCAGCCATAGCCAAGCGTAACGATTACCAGACAGTTATCACAACGTTCGAAATGACACCGGGGACGTGTCAGGATCTGATCGACGAGCTGAACGAGGCTTACGCGAGTTTTATCTCTAAGCAACCCGGGTTTATTGCGGCTGGACTGCATGTGAACGACGCACAGACGCGCATCGCAAATTATTCGCAATGGGAAAAGCGGGAAGACTTTCAGGCCATGCTGCGCACGCCTGAAATGCGGGAACGCAACCGTCGAATTTCCGCGATGTGCAAGAATTTCGAGCCGGTCATGTATGACGTGATCGATACCTATCGGGTCTAGGGTCTGCGATGTACACGCATATTCTGATGCCTGTCGGGTTGGGGGAGGACGCTGACCTTGCCCCAAAACTGGCGCTCGCCCGTCGTCTGGCGGATGAAGACACGCGCGTGACATTGCTGCATGTGATGGAGAACATTCCAGAGTATGCAAACAGCTATCTGCCGTTTGGCTATCAGGATGAAACCCGCGCCCAGATCGAGGCGGCTTTGACCGAAATTGGCGGCAGCCTCACCAATGTTGAGGGCGTGGTTCAGAACGGCAAACCCGGACAAGTGATCCCGACCTATGCACAGTCCAAAGCGGTGGATTGCGTGATCCTGTCCGTCAGTACGCAAGCCCGGCGCGAGCCAAAATCGGTAGAGGTGATTGCCAACCTTTTGCGCCAACTCAGCTGCGCCGTACATATCCTGCGCTAGTTCCCTCAAATTTTCATGGTGTCTGTCGTGTCTCTGAGCCCACAGTGACCCGAAAAGTCATGCTCAGCGACGTCTGAGAGTGTGGACTTTGTAATCTCTTGAAATTAAGCGGTATTTCTGGTTGTTCAGGCCTCGGAATTTGCCTAGTTTAACTTTCTGTGGATAACTTTTTCCCGCTGGATTCGGCGCGTTTTCGTAGGCGCACGCAGGATTGTTTCCATCTTCGTGATATAGCGCCACTTATCCACATTTTGGTTCGATTTTGGAAACTATAGTTAATCTATTGTGGATGAAATGAACATTCCTGTTCGAAATGGCGAATGTGGATAAGTCGCGAAACACACCGAAATAGGCCTGTTTCCGACCGAAATGCGGTGGATTGACCCGCTTTCTGACAGGGCGTTTTGGGCTGGTTTTGTCTGGCAAACAGGGCGTGACTCGCGATCACAGCAGCCGCAGGGTTTGCGCGTTGCGTGAAAGGCAATCGCCTCAAGGGGTTATCTTGTGATGCTCAGGTGATTGCCCGCTACAACAACCGATGTCGGCGAGGGAAGGTGCCCGCGGCAAGCACCAGGGGCGTTAGCGCCCCCGGCGTTTTACGTTTCCGCCGCGCTGGCCGGGCCGTCCGGCGGTTGAGCGCCCTTTGGTGGCCGCATCAGCGGCGGCATCGATGGCGGACTGACGCGCCAGTGGGTCATCCGCAACCGCCAGATCGACCGCTTCCAGACGTTTGACTTCATCGCGCAGACGTGCGGCCTCTTCGAACTCCAGGTTCTCTGCGGCCTTGCGCATTTCCTCACGCAGCCCGTTCAGATGCGCCTCGAGGTTCGCGCCATGCATCGGTTTGTCGATAGTGGCCGTCACACGGTTCATATCCGTGTCCCCTTGATAGAGGCCCGCAAGAACATCCTCGACGTTCTTTTTTACCGTCGCCGGTGTGATCCCATGCTCAAGGTTATACGCGATCTGTTTCTCGCGCCGACGCTCGGTCTCTTTCAGGGCGCGTTCCATCGATCCGGTGATCCGGTCGGCATACATGATGACCCGACCGTCCGCGTTCCGTGCGGCCCGTCCGATGGTCTGAACCAGCGAGGTTTCAGACCGCAAAAAGCCCTCTTTGTCAGCGTCCAGAATGGCCACCAATCCGCATTCGGGAATATCCAGACCCTCGCGCAGCAGGTTGATGCCAATCAGCACGTCAAACGCGCCAAGACGCAGGTCGCGCAAAATTTCGATGCGTTCGAGTGTGTCGATATCGCTGTGCATATAACGCACTTTGATTCCCTGCTCGTGCAAATATTCGGTCAGGTCTTCGGCCATGCGTTTGGTCAGCGTGGTGACCAATGTCCTGAACCCTTGCGCTGTGACCTTGCGCACCTCGTCCAGCAGGTCGTCCACCTGCATTTCGACCGGGCGGATTTCCACCTCGGGATCCAGAAGCCCCGTCGGGCGGATCACCTGTTCGGTAAACACGCCGCCGGACTGTTCCAGTTCCCAACCAGCGGGCGTTGCAGACACAAAGACCGACTGTGGTCGCATCGCGTCCCATTCTTCGAATTTCAGCGGTCGGTTGTCCATGCAAGAGGGCAGCCGGAACCCGTGTTCGGCCAAAGTGAACTTGCGTCGGTGGTCGCCGCGATACATGCCACCGATCTGGGGCACCGACACGTGGCTTTCATCGGCAAAGACAATTGCGTTGTCAGGGATGAATTCAAACAATGTCGGCGGCGGCTCGCCCGGTGCGCGACCAGTCAGATACCGCGAATAGTTCTCGATCCCGTTGCAAAAGCCCTGCGCCTCGAGCATCTCGATATCAAAGTTTGTCCGTTGCTCAAGCCGCTGAGCTTCGAGCAGCTTGCCGTCATCAACAAGCTGGTCGAGCCTGACTTTCAGCTCTTTCTTGATGTTGATCACAGCCTGATTCAGCGTTGGTTTCGGTGTCACATAGTGCGAATTCGCATAGACGCGGATCTTTTCGAAACTATCGGTCTTCTCGCCCGTCAGCGGGTCGAATTCCGTGATGCCTTCAAGTTCTTCGCCAAAAAAGGACAACCGCCATGCGCGGTCTTCGAGGTGGGCTGGGAAAATCTCGAGGCTGTCACCGCGAACCCTGAAAGAGCCCCGCTGAAACGCCTGATCATTACGGCGATACTGTTGCGCGACCAGATCGGCCATCACCTGACGCTGGTCATAGTCTTTGCCGACCACCAGATCCTGTGTCATTGCCGAATAGGTTTCGACAGAGCCGATGCCATAGATACAGCTGACCGAGGCGACGATAATCACATCATCGCGTTCCAAAAGCGCACGGGTGGCCGAGTGGCGCATCCGGTCGATCTGTTCGTTGATCTGGCTTTCTTTCTCGATATAGGTGTCGGACCGCGGCACGTAGGCCTCGGGTTGGTAATAGTCATAAAACGAGACGAAATACTCGACCGAGTTCTCTGGAAAGAAGCCTTTGAATTCACCGTAAAGCTGCGCGGCCAGCGTTTTATTCGGGGCCAGAATGATTGCTGGGCGTTGGGTTTCCTCAATGACTTTCGCCATCGTAAAGGTCTTGCCCGTACCCGTTGCACCCAAAAGAACCTGATCGCGTTCGCCATCTTTGACGCCCTGACTAAGCTCGGCGATGGCGGTTGGTTGATCGCCTGCGGGATCGAACTCTGTTGCCATCACAAATTGCTTGCCGCCCTCCAGCTTTTCGCGTGGGCTAGACTTGCTTGGGCTGCTGTCAGAATTGGCGTAAGGCACGATGCGCACTCCTGTTTCAGTGTTCTAATGTGCGATCTTTCCACCCAGGCGCAAGCCCGTGCTGGCAAACCTTTTGCACCGAACCCGAAATACTGTCGCTTTTTGTCAGTAAAGTTCGCTTTTCTCAAAGTGGTTGAGCGGGACGACACACCGAAAGTTTCGGCGGACCCCAAGGTGCTTTACCCTACGTAAGAAAGTGAAGGTCTTGGGAATGCACAACAATTAGGATGGTGATGGGAAACATAAGGTTCCGATAGGGGTTGCGCCTTAGTTTATTGGGCGAAAACAATGTAAAAACAGGAGCGTTTTATTGCCAGTTGTGGTTGCGCAATTTTTTGATTCCAACGTATACTCTGCGATGCAAGCAGCGCTTGGTTGCTGCTCGGTTCACATTTACCCCTCGCTCCCCGTGGACTGGACGGCAACCAAGTCTATCCTTTTCCTGACAGCTCTGGCACAGCACACAGGCGCGTTTTTCGCGGCGGATAAGGCGTATTTGCCCCTTGCTCGACGGTGAAAATTTCTGGATAAAGCGGGCAGGAATAAGGAGTTCCCAATGATCGCACGCATCTATCAGCCAGCTCGCAATGCCATGACGTCGGGCACAGCCAATACAAAGACCTGGGTGCTGGAATTCGCGCAGGCCTCTAGCCGCGACATTGATCCGCTGATGGGATGGACGGGGTCAGACGACACGCAGTCTCAGGTTAAGATGACTTTTGACACGAAAGAAGCGGCTTTGGATTACGCCAAGGACCACGGCATCGAAGTTCAGGTCACAGACCCCCACAAGCGCAAGCCGAACATTCGCATGCGAGGCTATGGCGAAAACTTTGCGCCTGATCGCCGCGCGCCTTGGACGCATTGATGGCGCCATAGGCTGCCGCGTCACCTGACCTTGATGCCCAGAAAAGCGAGCGCCGTTTGGCGCTCTTTTTTATTTGGGGTGAGGCAAGGCTCTGCTGGCCCAGGTCGCGCATACGACGGTCCGTCTTAACCAGTGACCGTATCTGCCATCAGGGTTTGGGTGGCTTGCAAATAGGGCTCAGACCAGTTTGACAGAACATCAGCCGTCAGCGCGTCAGCCAGACCAATGCCGACAAATTGTGTGCGTTGCGGCTGCTCTGTGGCTGTGACCGAAACCTCTGGCCCGACGATCTGCACCAACATCCCGGTGCCGTCATCGCCCCTGACATGCCCCTTCACGCGATAAAGCGCCTTTGGCCGAGCGTTCAAAAGTGCCATTAGATCCTCTTTGCGCCAGCTCTCGGCACCTTCGTGTGACCAGCTGGTATAGTGGCTGTGCCCCACGTGCAGGGTTTTGAACTCGGGATTTGACAGCAGGATACTTTCAAACCTGACGTCCTCTGCCGCAATCAGCGACACCGGAGAGATCTCGTGCAGCTCTGAAACGGGGGCGTCGTCCAAAGGTGTTTTACTGACAATCAGCAGATCCGCACAGGCAATCTGCCCATGAATTTGCGCGCCGATCTGCGGGTCGTTCAACAGGTCGCGGACGCGCAGACCATCGACGACAGTGACAATGCCCGCATAGCTTAGGTCTGGCTCTGCGCGCGCGACTTCTGCGATTTTGGCAGGGTCTGCCACACCGCTGGCTTCGATGATCAGATGGTCTGGGCGGGGCCTTCGATCCAATGCGTCGCCGACCGCCATGAACAGATCCGATCCCATGGTGCAGCACACGCAGCCATTGGCCAGCTCGATCGTGTCGTCCTTGGCCGAAATCAAAAGGCTGGCGTCGATGTTGATCGCGCCAAAGTCGTTGACCAGAACCAGAATGCGCGCGCCGTGATCCTCGGACAGGATCTTATTGATCAGCGTCGTTTTGCCAGCGCCAAGATAGCCACCGATGACAGAAACGGGGAGGGGAGGCAGGCTCATATCAGCTGCACCTCCCCGGCAAGGACCGTGCCTTTGATGTCGATGTCTTTCAGGGCAGCGGCAGGGCCGGCTGTGGGGTCGTCAGATAGGATCGCGAAATCAGCGAATTTGCCGGGCGTAATCGAGCCTACGTCTGTTTCCATTTTCAGAGTTTCGGCCGCGCCCATGGTGATCGCAAAAAGCGCTTCGTCCACGGTGATCTGTTCGTCGGGGCCCAGGGTCTGGCCGCTCATGGTTTTCCGATTTGTGGCA
>NZ_CAXREH010000056.1:0-30716 GCF_964229375.1 Cognatishimia sp. | reverse complement strand
ACAGCGGAACAGAAAGTTTCGTTGCAATCGCGCAATGGCATTCGCAACGCCCATCTCGCCAAAGCGATCGCCATCATGAAAGAGGGGCTCGAAGAGCCTGTATCGCCAACGATCATTGCCGAAGAGTTGGGGATTTCAACCCGCCAACTGGAGCGGTTGTTTGGCAAGTTTCTGAATACGTCACCCAAGAAATACTACATGGAGCTGCGACTGGACAAAGCGCGCAATCTTTTGGTGCAGACGGATCAGTCAATCACCGATGTGGCGTTGGCATGTGGCTTTGACAACTCGGGCCATTTCTCGCGGGCGTATCGCACGGCCTTTGGTCATGCGCCCAGCCAGCAGAAATCCAAATTGACCTAGGTTTCGCGCGTCTGCACCTGCGCGCTTTGCGTCGGTTGCAGCACAAAAGCGTGCAGTTGCACTAGCTTTCCTCTCGATGACCGCTTAGGCACGCCGCATGAGTGACTCTGTACTTTTTGCCGTTTGCCCTCCGGGACTGGAAGATATCCTGCACGCCGAAATCGTCTCGCAGGGATGGTCTCAGGCGTCAGTTGTTGCGGGCGGTGTCGAGTTTCAGGGTGGCTGGCAGGACGTGTGGCGCGCCAATATCGTGTTACGCGGGGCTACGCGGATCCTGGTGCGTTTGGGGTCTTTTCGCGCGTTCCACCTTGCCCAGCTGGACAAGCGCGCGCGCAAGTTTGAGTGGGGGCATTTCCTGCGCCCAGATGTGCCCGTGAAAGCCGAAGTGACCAGTCGTCGGTCCAAAATCTATCATGCGGGTGCTGCCAAACAACGTATCGAACGCGCGATTTCGGAAACGCTTGGCGCACCGATTGGCGGCGAAGACGCGGTGGTTTTGAAAGTTCGGATCGAGGACGATCTGGTCACCATCAGCTTGGACAGCTCGGGCGAAAGCCTGCACAAGCGGGGCCACAAAGAGGCAGTGGGCAAAGCGCCAATCCGCGAAACTCTGGCGGCTTTGTTCATGCGCGCGTGTGGCTTTGACGGATCTGAAAACCTGCTCGACCCCATGTGCGGATCAGGCACATTCCCAATTGAGGCCGCAGAATGGGCCGCAGGTCTTGCCCCCGGCCGGGCGCGCGGATTTGCTTTTGAGCAGCTCGCGACATATGAGGCCGACAACTGCGCAGACCTGCGCAAGTCTGCGCAATCCGAAACACCTCTGCGCTTTTTCGGGTCGGATCGAAATGCAGGCGCTGTTCAGATGGCCCAAGCCAACGCTAAGCGCGCCGGTGTTCAGGCGATAACGTCTTTTTCTCAGGCGGCCATCAGCGACGCTATCCGGCCGGACTGTGCACCGGGGCTGATCATGATCAACCCGCCTTATGGTGGACGGATCGGCAATAAAAAGCTGTTGTTTGGTCTGTATGGGGCCATGGGCCAGCGGCTGAAAGAGCAGTTTCAGGGCTGGCGTGTGGGGATCGTCACCTCAGACACCAGCCTTGCGCGCGCAACCGGTTTGCCAAAGCTGACCAACGGCGCGCCGATCCCGCATGGTGGCCTTAAGGTGCGCCTGTTTCAGTCACAACTTTAGGCGCGATCTGGAGCGTCAGGCACGCGACTCACCACTCAAAGCAAACCGCTTGATCGTGTGAAACTGCCCGTCTTCGGCCTCGCCAGCCAGCGTCAACTCGCGAATCTCAAACGGGGTCGGCAGATGCGGCGCGACGGCGGCGGTCAGGATTTCCCTAAGGTGCGCGATCTCAGATTTCGGCATTTTTCCCGTAAGCGTCATGTGAAAATGAAACGCGTCCATGACATAGGGATAGCCCCAGCGCAGGAGGTTTTCTTCCTGAGCAGGCGATAGGTTTGCGGCGCGGCGTCGGGCCAATTCTGAGTCGGTCTGAGGCCCGCGGAAAGGATCAAATGCCCGCACGACAGAGGCTGCAAGTGCGGCCAGCTCTGTTTCGTCCCCAACCGGTGTCAGCGCCAAGAACCGTCCGATTTGCGAAAGGCGCAAGCCGTCCAGCGTGACGGGTTTCAAGGTTGCGCAAATCTTTTCGCACGCTTCCATAAGTCCTTCAAAACTGTGGTCTTTCGCCAGTCGAAACGGAGGTTTGAGCGTTGCATGAAACCCGTATTTGCGCGGTGTTTCGGTGATTTGAGCGACCGGAGTGTCCAAACCAGCGAGCTCGGGATGTGCCACAGCTTTCCCGCTGTCCAGATCCCAGCCAAGCCATGCGGATCCGAAAGTTGCCAAGGCGCCCTGCGGCGGGCTGTAATAGATCGCATAGCGTTTGAATGTCATGGGGGCCTCGTCGTTTTTATCGCGGTCTTTTGTCTGATTTGCATGACATAGGCATGACGGTGCGTCAAAGCATGTGCTTGCAATTTTATGTCGGCCTTGCTAGCCCATGCCCATCCGTTGGGGTGCCTTGAGAAAGGCTGAGAGGTCATTGACTAACCCATCGAACCTGATCCGGGGTCAGTACCGGCGTAGGAAACGGAAACATGTTGATCGCGGCCAGCCCGCCCCCCGTTTCCCCCTACGCGCCAGCAGACCTCAAGACGAATGGAGGATGTGCGATGGTGCGCGCAGCGATGACAATTGCGGGATCTGACAGCGGCGGTGGCGCCGGTATTCAGGCTGATCTCAAGACCTTTTCCGCTCTCGGAGTTTTTGGAACCTCTGCGATCACCGCCATCACGGCGCAGAACACCGTGGATGTGACCGCCGTGGAGATCCTGCCCAACGAGATCATTGCAGCCCAAATCGCAGCGGTGCTGGATGATATCGACATTCATGCCATCAAGATCGGCATGCTTGGCTCGCCCGCGTTGATCGAAACAGTTGCGCGCGCGCTCGAAGGCTTTGATGGACCGGTTGTGCTTGATCCGGTGATGCTGTCGAAATCCGGGGTCGCTTTGCTGCCAGATGATGCGGTGGATGCACTGGTGTCGATTTTGGTGCCCCGCGCAACTGTCATCACGCCAAACCTGCCAGAAGCCGCGCGCATTCTGTCAGAAGCTGTGCCCAGCGATGATGTAGAGACGCGCGCACAAGGACACCGGATTTTGGATCTTGGGGCCAAGGCCGTCGTGATGAAAGGCGGACATGCCGAGGGCGCGATCTGTAAGGACTGGCTGGTCACACAGGATGCGGAACAGGCGTTTGAAGCACCCCGTATCCAGACGCGCAACACGCATGGCACCGGCTGTTCCATGTCATCGGCCATCGCCGCAGAACTGGCCAAGGGCGCAGATTTGCCCGCGGCTGTTCAAACAGCGCATGGCTGGTTGCATCAGGCGATCCGGGCCGCAGATGACATTGACGTGGGCAAGGGCCATGGCCCTGTTCACCACTTTCACGCGCTTTGGGCATGAGCGCTGACTTCACCATAAAAGGCGCCGGGGTGGCCGGGCTTTGCGTGGCAACCGAGCTTGCCCGGCGCGGGGCACGGGTGCGTGTGTTGGACCCAAATGGGGCACCGGGCGCGCATGGCTGCAGCTGGTGGGCAGGCGGCATGCTCGCGCCGGATTGCGAGGGCGAAGTCGCCGAGGAACCCGTTGTGCGATTGGGTCGCGAGGCCGCCGCGTGGTGGCAGGCGCAAGGCGTTGAGGTCACTTACAAAGGCTCGCTGGTTCTGGCCTTGGGGCGCGATCGGCAAGAGCTGGATCGCTTTGCGCGGCGGACGGAAAACCACCGTTTGTTGGACCGAGATGCGCTTGCCGAGCTTGAGCCTGATCTGGGCGAGCGGTTTGGCCGTGCGCTGTTCATGGACGCCGAAGCGCATCTGAACCCGCGCGCAGCCCTGGCGGACTTGGTGACCTTATTAAGCGAGCAGGGCATAGAGATTTCGACCGGAGCCACCGAAGGGCAGGTGATTGATTGCCGAGGGCTTGGCGCCCGCGACAGCCTGACGGACCTGCGTGGCGTGAAAGGGGAAATGGTTGTCCTGCGGGCACCAGATGTGTCGTTTGATCGCCCGATCCGACTGCTGCACCCGAGGTTCCCGCTCTATATTGTCCCGCGCGGTGACGGCGTTTTCATGCTGGGGGCCACCCAGCTGGAAAGCGGCGAACGCACTCGGGCCACGGTGCGCTCTGTGATGGAGCTTTTGAACACGGCCTATGCTCTGCACCCGGCCTTTGGCGAAGCGGAACTGCTGGAAATTGGCGTCGATGCCCGCCCAGCGTTTCCCGACAACCTGCCCAGGATCACGTCTTTGAACGGTACGCTTTATGTGAACGGGCTGTTTCGGCACGGGTATTTACTGGCTCCGGCCATGGCCAAAATGTTGGCCGATTATGTTTTGGACGGCAACACGCCGGAACTTTGGAAGGACACGGCATGAAGATCATAGTGAACGGCGAGCCCCGTGAGGTGGTCGCAGACACACTGGCCGAAGCCTTGGACGCGCTTGGGCTTGGCGAGGCGAAAGTTGCCACCGCAGTGAACGAGGATTTCGTGCCAGCCACATTGCGCGGCGGACACCGGCTTGTGGAAGGCGACCGCGTTGAAATCGTCGCACCGCGGCAAGGAGGTTAAGGATGCCAGTCTTTTACGGAACAGAGATTGCCTCGCGCATGATGCTGGGCACGGCGCAATATCCCTCACCCGCAATCCTGGCGGACGCGTTTCGCCGCTCGCGCGCTGGGATCGCCACGGTCTCCGTGCGGCGTGAGGCGGGGGAAGATCAGGCAGGGCAGGCGTTCTGGGATCTGATCAAAGAGCTGAACGTCGCGCTGTTGCCCAACACGGCTGGGTGCCATTCCGTCCGCGAAGCGGTGACCACGGCGCATATGGCGCGCGAGCTGTTTGACACCAAGTGGATCAAGCTTGAGGTCATCGGGCACGCCGATACGCTTCAGCCTGACCCCTTCGGTCTTGTCGAGGCGGCGCGTATTCTGACCGAAGACGGGTTTCAGGTGTTTCCCTATTGCACCGAAGATCTGGTGTTGTGCGACCGCCTGTTGGATGCAGGTTGCGAGGTTCTGATGCCTTGGGGCGCGCCGATTGGAACCGGATTGGGCCTGAACAACGTCTATGGTTTGCGGTCTTTGCGGGCGCATTACCCAGATGTGCCGCTGGTTGTGGACGCAGGCCTTGGCGTGCCAAGCCAAGCCGCGCAAGCCATTGAGATGGGCTATGATGCAGTCTTGCTGAACACGGCTGTCGCCAAAGCAGGGGATCCTGCCGCCATGGCCGAAGGCTTTGCGCTTGCGGTCGAAGCGGGTGCACTGGCAGCGCAGGCCGACCCGATGGAGCCACGTGATATGGCAGCCCCATCCACGCCGGTGCTTGGAAAGGCGTTCCTGTGATGACACTGCCGTCCTTTTATCCAATTTTTGACAACGTCGCCTGGATCGAGCGCTTGGTGCCTCTTGGGATCAAGCTGGTTCAATTGCGGATCAAAGATCAGCCAGAGGCCGTGATCCGCGACCAGATCCTGAAGGCCAAGGACATATGCAAGGCACAGGACTGTGCCCTGGTCATCAATGACTATTGGCAGTTGGCGATCGAACTCAATTGTGACTGGGTGCACCTTGGGCAAGAGGATCTTGATGACGCCGATGTTGCGGCGATCAAGGCGGCGGGCCTGAAGCTGGGGCTGTCCACACACGACGGTCCAGAGCTTGACCGCGCTTTGGCGCAGGCGCCTGACTATGTGGCCCTAGGCCCTGTCTATCCGACGATCCTGAAAAAGATGAAATGGCATCAGCAGGGATTGGGGAAAGTGACCGAATGGAAGGCTCTTGTCGGGGATGTTCCTTTGGTTGCGATCGGTGGCATGTCTGTTGAACGCGCACCCGGTGCGTTTGAGGCTGGCGCGGATATTGTTTCGGCCGTCACGGACATCACGCTTAACCCAGACCCGGAAGCACGCATCAAAGCCTGGCTCGAGGTCTGCCCATGAGGTCTGAACCAAACCGATACGCCCGCCAATCCGCAGTGCCCGCGTTTGGCACCCGAGGAACCGAGGCCCTGCGCAACGCGCGCGTTCTGGTGATTGGGGCCGGCGGTCTCGCGGCACCTGTGTTGCAGTATCTTGTGGGGGCAGGTGTGGGATTTATCCGGCTGGTTGACCCTGATCGCATCGATCTGACCAATCTGCACCGCCAAACCCTGTTTCGCGAAGATGATATCGGCGCGCCCAAGGTGACGGCGGCGGCCGCGCATATGGGGACGCTGAATACGGACGTTGAAATAGAACCCGTCAAAGCGGCTTTTGACCCTGCATTGGCGCAAAAGATGTGTGGCGACGTGGATCTGGTGCTGGATTGCGCAGACAGTTTCGCCGCCAGCTATGCCGCCAGCGATCATTGTCTTGAGGCGGGCCTGCCGCTGATCAGCGCATCTGTCGTTGGGCTCGAAGGCTATTGCGGTGGGTTCTGCGCCAATGCGCCGTCCTTGCGTGCGCTGTTTCCCGATCTGCCTGAAACGCTTGGCAGTTGCGACACAGACGGCGTCTTGGGGCCAGCGGTGGGCGTGATTGGCAGCTTGCAAGCACAGATGGCGGTTGCGGTTCTGACAAAGGCTGCGCCCAGCCCGCTTGGGCAGCTGGTCCGCTATGACGCGCAGGCCATGCGGTTCAGCCAGTTCCGGTTTGATACGGCACCCGAGCCGACATTGGGTCACCGCTTCATTGGCAACCAAGACATCAGCCCGATTGACTATGTCATTGATCTGCGGGCCGAGGGCGAACCCGGTCCAGACATTCACGCGATGGAGCGCAGCACGGCGCAGCACCTGGCCGAAAACGGCGCGCCAAAGGCGGCGGATGGCCACCGGATCGTATTGGCCTGCCGCTCTGGTCAGCGGGCATGGCGCGCGGCAGATGCCCTCGCGAAACACGGACACACACATGTTGCACTGATTGCTTTGGGCAGCGGTGCGGACAGTTAAACAGGAGAAGAGACTATGAAAAGACTTTTGATGGCGGCGGCCTTTCTGACCGCAACGCCTGCGTTCGCAGAAGACAAGATGACGCTTTTGCTTGATTGGTTTGTAAACCCCGATCACGGCCCGATCCTTGTGGCGCAAGAGCTGGGGTATTTCGCGGATCAGGGTCTGGACGTTGAAGTGATTGCACCCGCCGATCCTGCCGATCCACCAAAACTGGTTGCTGCGGGCAAAGCAGATCTGGCGATTTCTTATCAGCCGTCCCTGCACCTTCAGGTCTCTGAAGGCCTGCCACTCAAGCGCGTCGGCACCCTGGTTGCGACCCCGTTGAACTGCCTTCTGGTTCTGGAAGATGGCCCAATCAAAACCCCGGCTGACCTCAAAGGCGGCAAGATCGGCTTCTCTGTTGCAGGTGTTGAAGAGGCGCTGTTGCACGCAGTTCTGGGCAAATACGACGTCAGCGTTGACGAAGTTGAGCTGGTTAATGTGAACTGGTCGCTGTCTCCGTCCCTGATGTCAGGTCAGGTGGATGCCGTCATCGGTGCTTATCGCAACTTTGAACTGAACCAGATGGAAATCGAAGAAGTTCCGGGCAAGTGTTTCTTCATCGAAGAAGAAGGCGTGCCGACCTATGACGAGCTGATCTATGTGGCAAATCCTGAAACCATGGATGTCGACAAGGTCCGTCGCTTCCTGCGCGCAACCGAGCTGGCGACGCAGTATATCGTGAACCATCCTGAGAAAAGCTGGGAGATCTTTGCGTCCACGTCGCCAGAGCTGCAGGACCGCCTGAACGAGATGGCATGGGTTGATACACTGCCACGCTTTGCTCTGCGTCCAGAGGCGCTGGATGAAGGCCGCTATACACGGTTTGAGCAGTTCCTTGCGGATGCAGGTCTGGTTGACGGCACGCGCCCGGTTGCTGATCTGGCGATCGATCTGGGGGCGGAATGAGCTACGGATCCATTTTTCCGAAATGGCGTGATGCGGCGGGTCAGAATTGGCCCGCCTACACCGATCATGCCTTTGTCCAGGGCCTAAAGGACGGCTCGCTGCCGCGCGAGGCTTTTCTGCATTACTTGGTGCAGGACTATGTGTTTTTGATCCACTTCTCGCGGGCCTGGGCGCTGGCGATCACCAAGGCGGAAACACCCGAGGAAATGCGCCTGTGTGCTGGCACTGTGAATGCGTTGATCAATGAAGAGATCGCGTTGCACATCAAAACATGCGCCGAAGCGGGCATTTCCGAAGAAACTCTGTTTGCGGCCGAAGAACGCCCGGAAAATCTGGCGTATACGCGGTATGTGCTGGATGCAGGGCATTCGGGGGATTTTCTGGATCTGATGGCGGCGCTTGCGCCTTGTGTGATGGGCTATGGCGAAATTGGCGCCCGTCTGATCAAGGATCATGCACCGGATTATGCAGATTGGATCACCACCTATGGAACCGCCGAATATCAAAGCGTCTGCGAAGATGTCGGCGCATTGATTGATGCCGCCGTTGCGCGCCGTTTGGGGAATGCGCCGGAACAAAGCCCGCGCTGGGCGCGCTTGTGCCAGCATTTCACCATGGCGACAAAGCTCGAGGTCAGCTTTTGGGATATGGGTCTGGATCCATGACGACGGCTCCGACCCTTTATCTGTCCGGTTCAGCCTCGTTTCAGCAGACCCCTGTGTTTACTGGACTGGATCTGAACATCCGGGCAGGGGAATGGACCTGTCTTCTTGGGTCCAGTGGGGTCGGAAAATCGACCATTCTCAAGCTGTTTGCGGGGCTGGCCGATCAGGTGCAGTTTGACGGCACACTTGGCGCGGATGGATGTGTGCTGGACGGTCACGTCGCGCTGATGGCGCAGGACGATCTGTTGATGCCCTGGCTGACAGCGCTTGAAAACGTCTTGCTGGGTGCAAGGCTGCGCGGAGAGACCCCTGACGTTGCCCGTGCCAAGGACGTTCTTGCGCGGGTCGGTTTGGCCGACAAATCGGCGCAGACTCCATCCGAATTGTCGGGCGGACAGCGTCAGCGCGTGGCCCTTGCACGAACCCTTATGGAAGACCGCCCGATTGTGCTGTTGGATGAGCCGTTTTCAGCACTGGACGCCAAGACGCGCGCCCAGATGCAGGATCTGGCCTGCGAGCTTTTGGCCGGTCGCACAGTGTTGCTGGTGACTCACGACCCGGCCGAGGCCGCGCGTTTGGGGCATAAAATTGTGCTGATGACGCACCACGGCTCGCGCGAGATTACCCCTCCGACATCAAAGGCACCGCGATTGGGGACAGACCCCGACGTGCTGCGAGCACAGGGCGAGCTTTTGGCCCTGTTGTGTGAAGACGACCCCGAAAAATGAGACCTGACATGCGCGCAACCGAATTTTTGCAATCCCAGACCCAAGCGGACTGGTCTGCTGCGACCACTCACGCCTTCACCAATGCTCTGGTGGACGGCAGCCTGGATGCTGACAAGATGATTGGCTATCTGCAGCAGGATTATCTCTTCATCGAGGATTTCGTCCGCCTGCTGGCCTCGGCGATCGCGCACGCGCCCTCGTTGGCCGACGCGGTGCCAGCGGCGCAATTCCTTGGCGTGATTACAGGGCCGGAAAATACCTATTTTCTGCGCAGCTTTGAAGCGCTAGAGGCCAAGACCGACGCGCCAGCCGCACAGGAAACCACGGCTTTTCTGAACCTGATGCGCAAGGCACGCGCCTCTGGCCGTTATGAAATCATGCTTTCGGTTCTTGTGGTTGCGGAGTGGGTCTATCTGGACTGGGCGCAGCCCTTTGAAGATCGCGCCGAGGGCCTGCCCTTTTGGTTTGGCGAGTGGATCACATTGCATTGTGGCCCCGGGTTCGAGGGTGTCGTGTCTTATTTGCGCGGCCAGTTGGATCAATGCTGGGAGGGGCTGTCTGACGCGGCGAAGCAAGACGTGGTTGATACGTTTACGGCCGCGGTTGCCTGTGAGCGCGATTTCTTTGACGCGGCCTGGGCCGGGTTTGAGGTTGCCACATGAAACCCTGGCAGGCTGGCATAGGTTCGACCCTGCTGGGGTTGGCCATTTGGCAAGCGGTTGTCTGGTTGGGTGATCTGCCGAAGTTCATTTTGCCAAGCCCGGGTCTGGTGGCGGAAACCCTGTGGAATAGCCGTGCGGTGATTTCTGAAAACGCTGTGGTGACCTTAAGCGAAGTTCTGGTCGGTCTGGTCTTGGGTGCCATTCTGGGCGGCCTGTCAGCGATTGGGTTGGCCGCATCGCCCATGGCACGCGCCTTGGTGCGGCCCATGTTGGTGTTCAGTCAGGCCGTTCCCGTCTTTGCGCTGGCACCGATTTTGACGCTCTGGCTGGGGTATGGGCTGTGGTCCAAAGTCGCGATGGCGTTGATCATCATCTATTTTCCCGTCACCTCGTCGTTCTTTGATGCTTTGATGCGCACCAATACAGATTGGTTGGGATTGGCGCGGGTGATGCGGGCCACGCCAGCGCGCATCATGTGGCATATTCGCATTCCTTCGGCCTTGCCGGGCTTTGCATCGGGGCTGCGTCTGGCTGCAGTCTATGCGCCGATCGGTGCGATCATTGGCGAATGGGTCGGAGCCTCAAAGGGGCTGGGGTATTTGATGCTGTTGGCCAACGGGCGGGCCAAGATCGATCTGATGTTTGCATCCCTGATTGTGCTGGCGATTTTGACTCTGTGCCTGCACGCCTTGGTCGATCAGTTCTGTCGCAGGTTTCTGGATCGCAGCCCATAGGACCGGGGCGCTGCCCCGGACCCCGGGATATTTGAAGCAAGAGAAAGCCTAGCTGAGGCGTCCGTAGAATGTCATGCGCGCGCTTTCCGACAGTTCGACGCCGGGCTGTGAGTTATAGGCCAGAACCGCCAGCATGCGCGTTGTGTCGCTTTCATTTGGCGAAACACGGTGGATGGAATTGCGTCCACGGAACAAAACCAGCGCGCCGGCCTCCATCGATAGGACGTCTGGTGTGGTCTTGGCGTCCAACAGATCCGCAACACCCGCATAGTTCATCTCTCCGGCATCCGCATCTCGCAGGTCTTTGATGTATTCAAAGCGGCTGCCTGCTTTGGCTTTCTGGATCAGCAGGGTGATTGCGAAGGAGGAGTTGTCAAAATGCCAGCCCAATTCCTGTCCGCGTTCTGCGTAGTGAATGTTGATAGAGGACAGCGGATCCGCATAGGCGTGCAGTTCGCGCTCGCCGGTGACATGTTTCACAAAACTGCGAAACTCCGGCGCGTCATAAAGGGCGCGTAGGGGCGAGGCTTGCTCGACCTCGTCGTCGCAGATGCAGCCCTTGGAGGAGACTACCTGCCGATTGGCCGGATGGTTGGCGTCGAAGGCCTCATTTGGTGGGGTCAGATAGACAGAGTGGTTTTGGGCGCAGAAATAGGCGTTGGCATGGCCCTTTTCGGCTTCGGCCTGCAGGGTTTGAAGGGCGTCGGGCAGGATGAAATCCGCAAGCACCAGAACGCCGTTTTGATCCAGCTGTGCTTGGCATTCGGTCAGGAATTCTGGGTTGGAAAGAGGGAATTTTTGCGTATCGATGATTGCTGACAAAGACATGGCGCACCTTTAGTTGATCTGCCGCACATCTTGTCGCAAGGGCTGTGTGATTGCACGCAAAATTCCCGCGTCTTGCGCCAATTTTTGCGAACAAAAAAGGCCGGGATCACAGTTGATCCCGGCCTTAATTTTCAATGTGCGTGATTGGGTTTATCCGATCGCCGCCGCTTTCACATCGTTGTCGATGAAGGGCAGATATTGTTCGAAGTTGTCGCTGAACATCTGCACCAGTTTCGCGGCCTGTGCGTCATAGGCGTCTTTGTCGTCCCATGTGCGGCGCGGGTCCAGCAACAGCTCTGCAACCCCTGGCACCTGCACAGGAACATCAAAACCAAAGTTGGCGTCCTTGCGGAACTCGGCTTCGGCCAGCGAGCCGTCCAGTGCCGCTGTCAGAAGGGCGCGCGTGGCGCGGATCGGCATACGCGAACCTGTGCCGTAGGCGCCTCCGGTCCAGCCGGTGTTCACCAACCAGCAGGTCGCGCCATGACGGGCGATTTTTTCGCGCAAGAGGTTGCCATAGACTTCGGGGCGCCGTGGCATGAACGGCGCGCCAAAACAGGTCGAGAATGTTGGCTCAGGCTCGGTCACGCCCCGCTCGGTGCCGGCCACTTTGGAGGTGAAGCCTGACAGGAAGTGATACATCGCCTGCGCCGGTGTCAGCCGCGCGATCGGAGGCAGGACGCCAAAGGCGTCGCAGGTCAGCATGATGATGTTTTTCGGATGCCCGCCCATCGCGCTTTCAGACGCGTTGGAAATATAGTGCAGCGGGTACGCGCAGCGCGTGTTCGCCGACAGGCTGTCGTCGTTAAAGTCCAGCTCTTTGGTATCTGGATCAAACACCATGTTTTCGATCACGGTGCCGAATTTCGTGGTGGTGGCATAGATCTCCGGTTCTGCTTCCGCCGACAGGTTGATCGTCTTGGCATAGCAGCCGCCTTCGAAGTTGAAGGTGCCTTGATCGGACCAGCCATGTTCGTCATCGCCAATCAACACGCGGTCGGGATCAGCCGATAGGGTGGTTTTGCCGGTGCCGGACAGACCAAAGAAAACGGCCGCATCCACAGGGTTATTCTTGGCGTGGTTGGCCGAGCAGTGCATCGGCATGATGCCTTTTTCGGGCAACAGATAGTTCAGCAGTGTGAAGACCGATTTCTTGTTCTCGCCGGCATATTCGGTGCCGCAGATCAGGATCAGCTTGCGATCAAAGTTCAGCGCAATCACGGTTTCCGAGCGACAACCGTGTTTTGCGGGATCGGCCTTGAAGCTTGGGCAGTTGATGACGGTGAAATCGGCTGTGAAATCATCCAGATCTTCGCGGTCCGGACGACGCAGCATGGTGCGGATGAACAACCCGTGCCACGCCAGTTCCGTCACCATACGCACATTGATAGAATGACGCGGGTCCGCGCCACCGACCAGATCCTGCACAAAATACTCTTTGCCCTTCATATGGGCCTGCATGTCCTCGTATAGGGTATCAAAGGCCGCCACTTCCATCGGGGGATTGCTTTCCCACCAGATGGTGTCGACAACAGAGTCAGATTTTACGACAAATTTGTCTTTCGGCGAGCGTCCGGTGAATTTGCCGGTCGACGTCAGAAACGCGCCGCCTTGGCCCAAAGTGCCTTCATCGCGCGCCAGAGCGGATTCGATCAGGGCTGGTTCTAGATAGTTATAATAGACATTCCCCAGACCTTCGATACCTTGATCCTCGAGGCGGAATTGCGGGTTTACCCGTCCAAATGTCATCTGTCAGCTCCTGTATCCGCGCAATTGGCGGTGGATTAAAGTGGTATGCGGCATACTTTTGGCCGCGGTTGCACGCACCCTGAAACGGCGGCGCAACTCGCTCTTATCATGCCGTTTTAGGATATGAACAGGGCGCAAACGGGTCGTTAGCGCAATCAGCGTCATGTTATCGCAAACGCTTCGAAACATTAGGAAACCATCGGAAACCATTAGCGCCAGATTAACACTTTTGCCAAAAAATTGAGCCCTCATCGGGGTGATTCGTGGTTTGGGATTGATTGATTGGCCAAAAAAGGCCCATAATACGGAAAAAAATAGGCACAAAGAGCAGTATAAGGAATAATCCGATGTCCAAGATTGCCTTGGTGGATGACGACAGGAATATCCTGACGTCCGTATCCATGACTCTTGAAGCAGAAGGCTTTGAGGTCGAAACGTATAATGATGGCCAGCAAGCGCTGGATGCTTTTAATCGCAAATTGCCCGATATGGCGGTGCTTGATATCAAGATGCCCCGTATGGATGGCATGGATCTGCTGCAGCGCCTGCGCCAGAAAACCACCATGCCTGTGATCTTCCTAACGTCTAAGGATGATGAGATTGACGAAGTGCTTGGCCTGCGTATGGGGGCGGATGACTACGTCAAAAAACCGTTTAGCCAGCGTCTGTTGGTCGAGCGCATCCGCACACTTCTGCGCCGTCAGGATGCCGAAAACGGTGTCGTGCCAGCTACGGAAACCGAAGAAACCAAAGTTCTTCAGCGCGGTGAGCTGACGATGGATCCTTTGCGTCATGCGGTGACCTGGAAAGGCAAGGATGTGACATTGACCGTCACTGAGTTCCTGCTGCTTCAGGCGCTCGCGCAGCGTCCGGGGTTCGTGAAATCGCGGGATCAGCTGATGGACGTGGCCTATGATGATCAGGTCTATGTCGACGACCGGACGATCGACAGCCATATCAAACGGCTTCGCAAAAAGATGCGCATGGCGGACTCAGAGTTCTCGGCAATTGAGACGCTCTATGGCATCGGCTATAGATATAACGAAGAGTAATGGCACTTGCCGAACAGATAAGCGTGGGACGCATGTCGCAAGGTCGCGAAGGGGAAGTCGTTCTCGGGGATGACTGGGTGGCCCCTGAAGCTACGGTGGAAAAAGAAATGCGCGGTCGCCGAGAGCGCCGGCGCATTCTGCCGTTGAGCCGTTCCCCACTGACACGCAAGATCATCACGTTTAACCTGATTGCATTGGTGATGCTGCTTGCCGGAGTTCTGTATCTGAACTCGGCGCGCGGTAACTTTGTTGAGGAACGCAAGGCAAGTCTGGCGAGCGGCGCGGATCTGATTTCCGGTGCTTTGCAAGTGCAGATGCCGTCCGGCGCGCCGGTAAACCTTGTGACCGGAGACGGTGTGGATGTCGGTGGGACGCTCGATAAAATGAGCCTGCGCGCGGGCGTTCAGGTGTTTGTGGTCGACACGTCAGGCAATTTGATTGCGGCCAAAGAAGGCCCTGAAGGCGTGGCAAGCGATGATGCGCCGGCGACGCCTTTGACCGATGCGATTGCTTGGGTTTGGTCTCAGGTCGCGGGCGGCGACGAAGATACGGCTATGGCCTCGAACCTTGAGGCACTGGCCATTGAATTCGCGGCAAGTGGCGAACCGCTCGCCACGCTGACCGCCGACAACGGCGAAAGCATCTATGCGGCTGCGGCCGATTTGCAGCATAACGGCACGCTGCTGGGCACAGTGATTATGACCAGCGCGGTTGGCGAAGTGGATCAGATCGTTCGCGGGCAACGCGAGCTGGTGTTGCAGATGTTTTTGATCGCGACGATTGTGTCCATCGGTCTATCGATGGTTCTGGCCTCGACGATTTCCAATCCGATCAGCGATCTGGCGGCGGCTGCGGAAATCGGCGGCGAAAAAGATGCGCGCAAAGCCAATCCTGGTCGCGTGCGCATTCCTGATTTGACAGCACGCCCCGACGAAATCGGCCGCCTCAGCGGTGCGCTGCGCGGCATGGTCGGCGCGCTGTATGAACGGATTGACGGCAACGAGCAGTTTGCAGCGGATGTTGCGCATGAAATCAAGAACCCTCTCGCCAGCCTGCGCTCGGCAGTAGGGTCTCTGCGCATGGTGAAGCGGGACGATCACCGTGAAAAACTGCTGAACGTGATTGACCACGACGTGCGTCGTCTGGACCGGCTGGTCAGCGACATTTCCAACGCATCGCGTTTGGACGCTGAGTTGGTGAAAGAGGAAGAAGAAGCCTTTAACCTGCTTGAGATGATCGACAATCTTGGCCAGTACCTGGGCGAAGATGCCAAAGGCAAAGGCATCGACTTTATCTCTGACCTTCCGCGTGATCCGATCGAGATCAATGGCCTCGAAGCGCGTCTGGCGCAGGTCTTTGTGAACTTGATCACCAATGCGATCAGTTTTTGCGAGGACGGCGACGCCATTCGGGTTTGGGCGCGTCAACGTCAGAACCGCGTTCTGGTGGTGGTCGAAGACACCGGCCCCGGCATCCCAGAAGAGGCCTTGGGCAAGATCTTTAACCGGTTCTATTCACAACGCCCAGCAGATGACTTTGGCAACAACTCGGGCCTTGGTCTGGCGATTTCCAAACAGATCGTCGAGGCGCATGGCGGTGTGATCTGGGCCGAGAATATTCGCCCAACAGATGCTGACATCACGTCAGAGCCTCTGGGCGCGCGGTTTGTTGTCGGTCTGCCTGTCTGAATTTCATGCCGGGCCCTGACACGTCTGCGTCCCCTGCAGGTGCCGACGCCAACGGCCAAATGATCCTTCACGCATCCAGCGTTGCCCTCGCGGGCAGCGCTGTTCTTATTATGGGGGCCTCTGGTTCGGGGAAATCTGCATTGGCGCTCGAATTGATGGCACTTGGTGCAACGTTGGTGTCCGACGACCGCACGCTGGTCAGCAAACAGGGCGACAATCTTGTTGTGGATGCACCAACAACCATTCGCGGGCTTATCGAGGCCCGCGGTGTTGGGTTGTTGAAGGCGGACTATGCGGGCCCAACACCTCTTGCGTTGGCCGTCGATCTGGACCATGAAGAGCGCCATCGCTTCCCAAGTTCTTACACGTTTGCGCGATCTGGTGTTTCGGTCCCCTTGTTGTATCGCGTTCCGCATCCACATTTTTCATATGCAATTTTTCAATTCCTGAAAGCTGGGCGGAGTGATCCTTGACGCAGAACTTTACGAAAACGCCCCAACGGGTCGTCTTGGTTACCGGGCCTTCGGGCGCGGGGCGGTCGTCTGCGGTCAAGGTTTTGGAAGACCTCGGGTTTGAAACCATCGACAACCTGCCAATCCGCTGGGTGTCGCGGCTGGTTGAAGGCCAAGAACTGACCCGACCACTGGCCTTGTGCCTTGATACCCGCAACCGTGATTTCTCGCCGCAGGCGCTGTTGGATGTGATGGATCAGCTGTCAGATCACGAGCCTGAACTGCTGTATCTGGATTGCGCGCGCACGGTTCTACAGCGCCGTTACAGCGAGACCCGGCGACGCCATCCGATGGCTCCGCAGGAAACGGCGATCGTGGGGATTGACCGCGAGAACGATCTGTTGTCGCCGGTGCGCGACCGCGCAGATGCGTTGATCGATACCTCAGAGCTGTCTGTACACGACCTGCGTCAGCGCCTGGAAAGCCGCTATGCGGCGCAGGGCAAGATGCCGTTGGCGGTGACGCTGACCAGCTTTAGCTATAAGCGCGGGCTGCCGCAGGGCGCGGATCTTGTGCATGACTGTCGGTTTCTAAAGAATCCCTATTGGGATGAATCCCTGCGTGGTCTGAACGGGCGCGACTCAGCAGTGGGCGAGTATGTTTCGACAGACGAAGGCTTTGATACGTTTTTTCAAAAGCTCACTGACACTACGCTTTTCCTGCTGCCTGCCTACCAAAAAGAGGGCAAAGCACACCTGTGTATCGCCATCGGGTGTACCGGGGGGCAACACCGCTCGGTTTTTGTGACTGAAAAACTGGCTCAGGCCCTTGCGGAGCATAACTGGCAAGTGTCAATTAGACATCGCGAACTGGATCGGACACACTCACCCGACTCCAAGTCCAGCGGCCTATAGCGGAGAAGCAATAGCGTGATTGGTATAGTCATCGTGGCGCATGGGGGATTGGCGAGAGAATATCTCGCAGCGATCGAACATGTGGTCGGCCAACAGGCCGGCGTCCGCGCAATCACAATTCAGGCCGAGGATGATCGGTCGGCAAAGCAGACCGAGATCTGCGAAGCGGCCGAGTCTGTGGACCAAGGGCAGGGTGTTGTTCTGGTCACGGATATGTTCGGGGGCTCGCCCAGCAATCTCAGCCTTCAGGCGTGCCGTCCTGAGAACCGCCGCATCCTTTATGGTGCCAACCTGCCCATGCTGATCAAACTGGCCAAATCTCGCCGGTTGCCTTTGGCAGATGCTGTGGACCGTGCTTTGGCTGCTGGTCGCAAGTATATTGACTGCAAGAATATGTCTGCCGGCTAAAAAAGCGGCGACTTTAAGGGACAGAATGGCGGACACGACTTCTCGAACACTGAAGATCTTGAATGAAAAAGGTCTGCATGCCCGCGCATCTGCAAAGCTGGTTGATGTCGTCGAAGGCTTTGACGCAACGGCAGAAGTCAGCAAAGACGGGTTGAGTGCAGGCGGTGACAGTATTATGGGGCTGCTGATGCTTGCCGCGTCCAAGGGGACTTCCATCGATGTGGAAACCAATGGGCCGGACGCGCTTGCACTGGCCGATGCGATCGAAGCTTTGGTCGCGGACAAATTCGGAGAAGGGTTCTAGCGCGGCGCTGCGCTGAGCTTATGTGGGGATAAAGCGTGCTGGACAAGACTTCTGAGATAAAGGTCGAGACGGGTGACAACACCATCGAAGTCTACGACCGACGTACGCTGACCTATGCGAACTCTTTTGATGATCCATGGACTTCGACCGCCATTCGCGTGATCGAGTGGCTGACGGGTAAGCTGACCATTTTGCGGATGGTGCGCCGCTTTGAGCGCCAGAACGGAGCCCATCGCGGACAACGGTTCTGGAAAGGTGCGCTGGATGTCATGGGCATCGATCTGACCACTCCAGCTGAGCAGCTGGCGAATATTCCCAAAGAAGGTCCGGTCGTCGTTGTGGCCAATCACCCGCACGGTATGGTGGATGGGATGATTTTGGCCGAACTGATTGGTCGGGTGCGCGAAGACTATCGCATTTTGACGCGCTCTGTTTTGACAGGCTTGGACGAGACGGCGACGTCATTCATGATCCCGGTTCCGTTCCCGCACGACCCGGATGCGCAACGCAAGATGGTCGAAATGCGCGCCACTGCGATGGCGTATCTGAAAGACGGCGGCGTGGTGGCTTTGTTCCCCTCGGGCGTCGTGTCGTCTTCTGATACCGCTTTCGGCCCAGTGATCGAACGCGAATGGAACGTCTTTACCGCGCAGATGATCCGCCGGTCAGGCGCACAGGTCGTGCCGATTTTCTTTCCCGGTGCGAACAGCCGTTGGTATCAGGTCGCGAACAGGATTTCTGCGATCCTGCGTCAGGGGCTGTTGCTGCACGAGATCGTCAAGGCCTGCAACAAGCCGCAAAGTCCTGTGATCGGGCCGGTGTTGACGGAAGAAGAAATGGAACCGCTGCACAGCAACCCACGTGGATTTATGAGCTGGCTGCGCGACCACACGCTTGGGCTGGGCAAGTAAACACAGACGCAATCCCGCAATTCAGAAAGCCGCCCTTTGAGGCGGCTTTTTCGTTAGCGTGTGGGAACCGGCGTTTCGCCGCGATAGTCATAGAACCCGCGCTTGGATTTGCGTCCCAGCCAGCCAGCCTCTACGTATTTCGTCAACAGCGGGCAGGGGCGGTATTTGGTGTCTGCAAGCCCGTCGTGCAACACGTTCATAATCGCGAGGCAGGTGTCCAAGCCGATAAAGTCCGCCAGCTCGAGTGGGCCCATCGGGTGGTTCGCCCCCAGTTTCATTGCCGCGTCGATCGAGGCAACGTTGCCGACGCCTTCATACAACGTATAGCAGGCCTCGTTGATCATCGGGATCAGGATGCGGTTCACGATGAAGGCCGGAAAATCTTCGGCCGAGGCGGCGGTTTTATCCAGGGAATCGACGATGCCCAGACAGGTTTGATAGGTCGCATCATCTGTGGCGATGCCGCGGATCAGCTCGACCAGCTTCATAAGCGGCACTGGGTTCATAAAGTGGAAGCCCATGAACTTTTCGGGACGATCCGTGCGGCTGGCAAGGCGGGTGATCGAAATGGATGACGTATTTGAGGTCAGGATCGTGTCGGGCTTCAGATGTGGGATCAGCCCGTCAAAGATCTTGTATTTGACGTCTTCGTTTTCGGTGGCCGCTTCGATGACCAGATCTGTCTGCCCGATCTCGGCCACGTCCTGAGAGGCCTTGATACGTCCAATCGCAACTTGTTTGGCGTCCTCGGTGATCAGATCACGGCTCACCTGACGCGCCATGTTCTTGTCGATGCGCGCAAGGGCGGCTTGCAGCGCGTCTTCTGAGATATCGTTTAACACTACGTCATATCCGGCCAGCGCCATCACATGGGCAATCCCGTTGCCCATTTGACCTGCCCCAACGATGCCGACTGAAGTCACACTCATTTTGGATATCCCTTCGCCTGTCGCGCGACTTTACGCATAGGGGCGAGCGGGCTGCAAGGGGCGCTGATCGCAAAAAACCGAGTCGAATTGTTCCCTTAGCAAATTGCTAAGTGGAATCACTCAGAGTGATGGATGGGGTTTGAATTGGGGGTTCTATGTCATTTCATCATTCTGTGCACAGGTCGCTTGACTATGATCCGGTCCGCTATGGCGCGTCGCGCATATCGTTTCGTGGGCCGAAAAAGGATCTAAGCGGGCGTTATGTTGCCTTCTTGGGCGGGTCGGAAACCTATGGGAAATTCATCAAACGGCCGTTTCCCGATTTGGTCGAGCAGGCCTTGGGCACAACTTGCGTGAACCTTGGCTATATGAACGCAGGCGTTGATGCCTTTGTCCATGAGGCCGAGGTTTTGGCGCTGGCCGCCAAAGCCGAAGTGACGGTGATCCAGCTGATGGGCGCGCAGAATATGTCCAACCGGCTTTACCGTGTGCACCCACGTCGCAACGACCGGTTTTTGACGGCTTCTTCCATGATGAAATCGGTGTTCCGCGAGGTGGATTTCACCGAATATAACTTCACCCGACACATGCTTCAGGACGTTGCCGCGCGGGCCGGTGATCGTTTCTCGTTCGTCACCGCCGAATTGCGCATGGCGTGGGGCTCGCGGATGATGCAGCTGCTGGCGGCCTTACCGGGGAAAAAAGTGCTGCTTTGGTTCTCTGACCATTGCCCCCCCACAGAGGCGCAGTTGTTGCCGGGCAAAGACCCGTGGTTTGTCGACAAAGGCATGATTGATCGTTTGCGCGATCATGTGGATGGCATCGTTCAGGTGCGGGTGACGCAAAACGCCATCGACCAAGGCAGCGCGGGCAAGCACTTTAGCCCAATGGAATGGTCCGCCGCGCAGCACGTCTTCGGCCCTATGGCCCATACCGAGGTAGCGGATGCCCTGATGCCTGTGCTGCGACAGGTGATTGGCAAAAAAAACAGGCCCCACTAAGGGGGCCCGTTTCACATTCGCATGTGCAGATCGCTTAGCCGAGTTTCTCGGTCAGCTCTGGAACTGCTGCAAAGAGGTCTGCAACCAGACCGAAGTCAGCCACCTGGAAGATCGGTGCTTCTTCGTCTTTGTTGATCGCAACGATGACCTTAGAGTCTTTCATGCCTGCAAGGTGCTGGATCGCGCCAGAGATGCCGACAGCGACGTAAAGCTCAGGAGCCACAACCTTACCGGTCTGACCAACCTGCCAGTCGTTTGGCGCATAGCCAGAGTCAACCGCCGCACGGGACGCGCCAACCGCTGCGCCCAGCTTGTCCGCCAGGGCTTCGATGATGGCGAAGTCTTCTTCAGAGCCAACACCACGACCACCGGATACAACCACGCCAGCAGATGTCAGTTCTGGACGATCGCTTTCCGCAACCTTGTCCTCAACCCACTCTGACAGACCTGGGTTCTCGGCCGCAGCCAGTGCTTCAACACCGGCAGAGCCACCGTCTGCGGCTGCCTCAAAGGACGCTGTCCGCACGGTCAGAACTTTAGTCGCATCAGAGGATTTGACAGTCTGGATCGCGTTGCCCGCATAGATCGGACGCTCGAAGGTGTCTGCGTCAACAACCGCAGTCACGTCAGAGATCACCATAACGTCCAGCAGCGCCGCAACGCGTGGCAGGATGTTTTTCGCGGATGCGGTTGCAGGGGCTACGATGTGGGCATAGTCGCCAGCGATAGATACGATCAGCGCCGCGATTGGTTCCGCCAGACCGTTGCCGTAAGAGGCATCGTCCGCGCAGAGAACTTTCGCAACACCAGCGATTTTGCCAGCTTCTTCAGCGGCCCCACCGCAGGATGCGCCTGCGCACAGAACGGTCACGTCGCCAAGGGATTTCGCCGCTTCAACTGCTTTCGCGGTTGCGTCAACGGCCAGTTCGCCGCCTGCGATTTCAGCAAGTACAAGAACAGCCATTATACAGCTCCCGCCTCTTTGAGTTTCTCTACCAGCTCGTCAACCGAGCCAACGATGATACCTGCAGAGCGTGCTTCTGGCTCAGAGGTCTTAACGACTTCCAGACGTGGTGAGACGTCAACGCCGTAATCCGCTGCGGTCTTTTCATCCAAAGGCTTTTTCTTGGCCTTCATGATGTTTGGCAGAGACGCATAGCGTGGCTCGTTCAGACGCAGGTCTGCGGTCACGATCGCTGGCATTTTCACAGAGATGGTCTGCAGGCCGCCGTCGATTTCGCGGGTGACTTTCGCGGTGTCGCCGTCGATGTCCAGTTCAGACGCAAAGGTCGCTTGGGACCAGCCCAGCAGAGCAGACAGCATCTGGCCGGTTGCGTTCATGTCGTTGTCGATGGCTTGCTTGCCGGCGATGACCAGACCAGGCAGCTCTTCTTCGACAACTTTCGCGAGGATCTTTGCCACGGACAGTGGCTCGATGTCGGTGTGCACGTCGTCTGCTGCAACAACCAGGATCGCGCGGTCTGCGCCCATGGCGAGCGCTGTGCGCAGGGTTTCCTGAGCCTGCTTGACGCCGATGGACACAGCCACGACTTCATCTGCTTTGCCCGCTTCTTTCAGGCGGATCGCCTCTTCGACGGCAATCTCGTCGAATGGGTTCATCGACATCTTTACGTTGGCGAGATCAACGCCGCTGCCGTCCGCTTTTACACGAACTTTCACGTTGTAGTCGATCACGCGCTTGACAGGTACGAGGACCTTCATGGGCGATTTACTCCTTAGGTTAACGAGTTCAAAAAAGACTCGCTTAAAAGACATTCTTGGCGGTTTTACTCAATGGCTGCACATCAAAACAGTGCAAAATCGTCACGTTTGTATCTCGGAACGTCGCGTTCATCGAATACCGGGTGCCAAAGAGCAATATTTTCCTAGCGGAAATTAACCTTTGGTTAGCTTTCGCGCGTTGCGCCGGGAACCCACAGAACGTCGTCTTGGCCGTTGTTGTTTGCGACTCTGGAGGCAACGAAGAACCAATCTGACAGGCGGTTGAGATATGTCACCGCATGCGCGTTTACGTCACTTTCCAACGCCAGTTCGGTCGCAAGACGTTCTGCGCGGCGTGCCACCGTCCGGCACACATGCAGATAGGCCGCCAAGGCAGAGCCTCCGGGCAGAATAAAGCTGCGCAGCGTTTCTAGATCGGCGTTCATCTCGTCGATTTCCGCCTCAAGCCGTTTCACCTGCGTTTCGATCATCCGAAGCGGCGGGTATTCCGCATCGGCGTCTTTGGCCATATCTGGTCTGCACAGGTCCGCTCCCAGATCAAAGAGGTCATTCTGGATCAGCGACAGACGCTTGTCCATTTCACCTTCGGCATGCAGGCGCGCGACGCCAACATGGGCGTTCAGCTCGTCGCTGGTGCCATAGGCCGAGACCCGCGGGTCGTGTTTGGCAACGCGGTCCCCATTGCCCAAAGCGGTGGTGCCTTTATCGCCTGTCCGCGTGTAAATTTTGCTTAGAACAACCATTACCGGCCTCCGCTGAAGGCGACGAATACAAGGATCAGCAGAACGGCGACAAACTGCGCCGCGATCCGAAGTCGCATAAGTTTATTGGCATATTTGCGGTTGAAGTCTCCGCCACGGGCAAAGCCTCCGACGCCGATCATCAGAACGATCAGCACCGCAAAGCACGCGATTGCAGCGATAATAAATAGGGGGTCTTGCAGCATTACTGCGCTCCTTCTGGGGCGTTTGTCCCTTACTTAGACTTTAGCACATAATTTTCGAGGGGTTTCTGTGTCACACCTTACGGATGATACTGTCCAGCATGCGGGTGGGCAGAATACGCCGCAAGAACCCCATAAAGTAGGTCGGTGTCGTTACATAATAGCGCGGCTTTGGCTTTTGCGCGGTGACGGCCTTCAAAAGCTTGGCTGTGACCGCAGAGGCAGGCAGTTCAAAGGCATCCTTCCCGCGATCCTCATAAAGCCGTTTCAGCAATCCGCGCCGATAGTGTTCTGCGCGGGCCGATCCTTCCCAGTTGATCCATTTCTCAAAATGCGGAATCGAATTTACCCGGATCTTCGATGTCACCGGCCCCGGTTCGATCAGGATAAAGTGGATGGGCGTGTCTGCCATCTCGAGCCGCAGGACATCGGTCAGGCCTTCCAATGCAAATTTCGATGACACATAGGCCCCACGCCAGCGCGCCGCGACCAGTCCGAGAACGGAAGAGTTGTTGACGATCCGCCCATGTCCCTGCGCGCGCATCACCGGGATGACCTGCCGTGTCAGCTCGTGCCAGCCGATCACATTGGCCTGATAAATGGCCCGCAACGCGCCTGAAGGCAGATCCTCGACCGCGCCGGGAACCGCGTAAGCCCCGTTGTTGAACAGGGCATCCAGCGTGCCACCCGTGGCCGCCAGCACTTCGGCCAGACCAGCGGTGATCGTGGCCTCGTCTTCATAGTCAATCAGGGGGCTTTCAAATCCTTCGGCCATCAGGGCCGCGCAGTCTTCTGGTTTGCGACAGCTGGCAAACACGCGCCAGCCTGCGTCGCGCATGCCCCGTGCTGCGTCTGCTCCGATACCAGAAGAGCATCCTGTGATCAGGATCGATTTTTGTGCCATGTTGTCCTCCGCCTGCTCAGCGATTTATGCAAGCAAGCAGACCGTGGCGCAATGACTAGCTGGCGAGCGCTGTTAGGAAGCGGCGTTGAATCCAACCCACCCGTCCTGAATCAAGGGACCGAAGTTTGACCCAGCCACGTACGGACCCGTCCAGAAGTTTCACGCGTGTGTCCAGCGAGAGGTTGTCGACCACCACGAAATCCGTGCCCGGGCCCGTGCGCAGGTTGACCTTGTCGGCAGTGATCCGGCGGATATCCGGCGATGGGCCTGTCGCCGAGAGGCTGAACATCAGTTTGGGCGCGTTGCGGCCCAACGTGCTGGACATGCTGTAACTGGTGATGCCCTGACCCGGTGTGGCGGTATCGGCCACGATCATGCTCGTCACGATAAGGCCGGTTTCCTGCGTCGCTGAGGTTTCTTGCAAAACCGCTGCGGTTTCAGGCGCGTCTAGGTTTTTGGAAACAGCTGTGCTTGGGCGCGAGATCTCTGTCGCCGCAATCGCTGCGGAGATACGTGGCTGAAAATCTGGACCACCACTAACTTCATAAAATGCCCACCCAAGAAAGGCGAAACTTAAAAAAATGAAACGGCTCACGCTCGTTACTCCACGCAGTTCAGCCCCCACCAATTGGCTTTCCTGACTGCTCGAGAATACAGCGCATTGTCCCCGGGGCATTCCCCGATGCGAGCGACCGTTCTTTCAGACGTTTTCCGCCAGAGGCAGAAAAAAGGGCTATGTTGACCACAGCTCGCTTGTCGCGATTCCATCTCCACTATATCACGGTGCTATGAGTGAAATCCTAGACGACGACGAATTCGAATCCTACGAAGTTGCAGAACCGCTACACCGGGCCATCGGCGACCGTTATCTGACCTATGCGCTGAGCACGATTATGCACCGTGCTTTGCCGGATGCGCGGGACGGTTTGAAACCAGTTCACCGCCGCATCTTGTATGCGATGAACCGCTTGAAGCTGGCCTCAAACGGCAAGTTTCTGAAATCGGCGAAAATTTCCGGCGATACCATGGGGGATTTCCACCCGCATGGGGATGCCGCGATCTATGATGCAATGGCGCGTTTGGCGCAAGATTTTGCCGTGCGTTACCCGTTGGTCGACGGGCAGGGGAACTTCGGCAACATCGATGGCGATAACCCGGCGGCCTCGCGTTATACAGAAGCGCGCATGACCTTTGTCGCCGAAGCCATGTTGCAGGGGCTGGACGAGAACGCCGTTGATTTTCGCGACAATTATGATGGACGTCTGACCGAGCCGGTTGTGCTGCCTGCGGAATTCCCAAGTCTGCTGGCGAATGGCGCAGCGGGTATTGCGGTGGGCATGGCCACGAATATTCCACCGCATAATATCGCCGAGCTGGTGGATGCCTGTATCCACTTGATCAAGACGCCGGATGCCCGCGACGACACCTTGCTGAACTATGTGCCGGGACCAGATTTCCCGACCGGCGGTGTGATTGTCGAGCCCAAAGAAAGCATCGCGAGCGCCTATTCCACCGGGCGTGGGTCGTTCCGCCTTCGTTGTAAATGGGAGGTCGAAGATCTTGGCCGTGGTCAGTGGCAGATTGTTGTTACGGAAATTCCCTATCAGGTTCAGAAATCCAAACTGATCGAAAAGATCGCAGAGCTGATCCAATCCAAAAAGGTTCCGATTCTGGCGGATATTCGTGATGAATCCGCCGATGATATCCGTGTCATTCTAGAGCCCAAATCCAAGAACGTAGAACCAGACATTCTGATGGGCACGATGTTCAAGCACAGCGATCTGGAAGTGCGCTTCAGCCTGAATATGAACGTGTTGATCGACGGTGTGACGCCCAAAGTCTGCTCCATGAAAGAGGTCCTGCGGGCCTTCTTGGATCACCGCCGCGAAGTTCTTGGGCGTCGCTCCAAGCACCGTATGGAAAAGATCGATCATCGTCTTGAGGTGCTCGAAGGCTTCATCATTGCCTTCCTGAATCTGGACCGCGTGATCGACATCATCCGCTATGACGACAGCCCGAAAGAGGCTCTGATAGCGCAGGCCTGGGGCGGCACTTTTGCGCGCGCCATGTCCGAAGACGATTATGTCTCGCCTCTGCCCTCCAAAGGCGAGGGCGAACTGACTGAAGTGCAGGCCGAAGCGATCCTGAACATGCGGCTGCGCAGCTTGCGTCGGCTTGAGGAAATCGAACTGGTCAAAGAACGCGACGCCTTGATGGAAGAGCGCGCGGGTCTTGAGGATTTGTTGGCCAGCGAAGATCTGCAATGGGGCCGGATCACCGATCAGCTGCGCGAAACAAAGAAAAAGTTCGGCAAGGATTTTGAGGGCGGCACGCGCCGTACCACCTTTGCCGAGGCTGGCGACTTTGAAGATGTGCCGATCGAGGCCATGATCGACAAGGAACCGATCACCGTTGTCTGCTCGCAAATGGGCTGGATCCGCGCGATGTCGGGTCACATCGATCTGACGCGCGAGCTGAAGTTCAAAGATGGCGACGGGCCCAAGTTCATCTTCCACGCGGAAACCACAGACCGTCTTTTGGTCTTTGGCACAAACGGACGTTTCTATACCGTATCGGCAGCAAATCTGCCCGGCGGTCGCGGGATGGGCGAGCCTTTGCGTCTGATGGTCGATCTGCCTAACGAGGCTGATATCGTTGACATTTTCACGCATGTACCCGATCGAAAACTGCTGGTCGCGTCCACTGCGGGCGACGGATTTGTTGTCGAGGAAAACGAAATTCTGGCGCAGACCCGAACTGGCAAACAAGTCCTGAACGTGCGCGCTCCGTCGCAGGCATTGGTGTGTAAACCTGTTGTAGGCGACGCTGTGGCATGTGTGGGCGAAAACCGGAAAGTGCTGGTGTTTGACCTAGACGAGCTGCCCGTAATGGCGCGCGGCAAGGGCGTGCGGCTGCAGAAATACAAAGACGGCGGATTGTCTGACGCGGCCACTTTCACGCGCGCCGAAGGCCTAAGCTGGAAAGACCCTGCAGGCCGCACCCGTTCCGAAGTCGATCTGGCCGAGTGGACAGGCAAACGCGCGGGCACCGGGCGTATGGCACCGCGCGGTTTCCCACGGGACAACAAGTTTAACTGATCGTTTCTTGTGACGGGGCTTAACCCGTCACAAGGCTAAAGCTCTTCGACATTCAGCCAAACGCCGCCCTCTGGTCTGAGGGTTAGGATCATCACCGGATCGGGGTCTTTGCCAGCGACCGGCGTGAACCTGAAGCGCGTCAACAGCGTCGCCAGAACCAGGACCGCTTCTTGCAAAGCAAAGCTTGCGCCGATACAGATGCGTGGTCCGTCCCCGAAGGGAAGATAGGCGTAACGGTCTGGTTTTGAGCCTAAAAACCGGTCTGGATTGAAGGCATCGGGATCCTCCCAAAGTGCTTCATGTCGATGTAGGGCATAGATAGGGATCATAACCGTATCGCCTGGCAGGATCTGACGCCCGCAGAGCGTGTCGGCCGCCTGAGCGGTTCGGCTGACAATAGCCGCCGGCGGATAAAGGCGCAGGGTCTCGTCGATGATCGCGCGAATGAACGGCAGTTTTGACACGTCATCACCCACCGCCGCGCCGTTCAGAACCGACTGTGCCTCAGCGCGCGCGCGTTCCTGAACCTCTTGGTCAAAGGCGCACAGATACAAGGCCCAGCTTAGCGCAAGAGCCGTGGTCTCGTGCCCGGCCACGATGAACGTCAGCAAGTTGTCCCTGAGTTCGGATGTGTTCATCGACCGCTTTGTCTCGGGGTCTTCGCCCGCAAGCAAAAGGTCGAGCAGATCGGGGATGTCGCCCTGTCCGGCCTGTTGCCTTGCCTCGATGGATTGCGAGGCAATCTGTTTCATCTCGCGCAGGGCCGCACCTGACATCATGCGCCCCGGGCGCGGGATCCAATCCGGCAGCCCCAGAACGTCAAACAAAGACACCTTGCCGGTCTCGGCGATATAGGCGTCGATCGCGCGGTTTACATTCTGGGATTCCATGTTGCCTTGGCCGGAGAACGTCACATCTGCGGTGACGTCAAATGTGGTGCGCACCATTTCGGCATAAAGGTTCACCGCATGGGATTTCTGTGCGGCGATACGCGTGCAAGCGGACTCGGCCGCCCGCGTCATGATCGGGGCCAGATTCATCATATTGCGGTGCGAAAACACCGGAGCCGCAGCCCGCCTTTGCCAGCGCCAATGCGCGCCCTCGGCGATGAACAGGCTCTCGCCAATCGCTGGGCGCAGGATAGATTTGATCGTATTGGACTTTGGATAGTCATCGACCTTTTCCAGCAGCATCCGCCGGATGGCGCCGGGATCCATCACCATATGCCAGCGGATTCCCGTCTGTCCCGAGACCATCGGCTGTTTCACCGCCAGCCAGGGCAGGATGCTGAGTACGTTGCGACGCGCCGCCTGAAGCGTGGCGAAAATCCCCATAGGTTCGCGCACCAGATTGATATGGACTGGCCGTTTTTCCATGCTGGGATCAGGCGACTGCATGCGGGAACTCTCCTTTGGTTGAGAAACAATCTATGGCGAAAAATGCGCTTTGACAGCGAAACATCGCCTAATTAACCCTGTGAATTGTCGAAAACCGGCCAATGGGCTAAGTCACATAGCCAAACAACGGGGAAAAAACATGAAACGCTGGATTGCCCTTGCGGCTTTGGTAGGCTTGGTCGCTGCATGTTCTCAGCCGGAAGAAACGGCCGAACGTCTGGATCTTGGTGACTTTGTGCTGGGTCACAATGTGGTCGTGGCCCCTGATTTGCAAAAGGGCCCAACCTCTCGCAACGCCGAACCCGAAGAGCTGATTGCCGCGGTTCAGGCCGCCGTCGACAACCGCCTTGGCAAATATGATGGCGACCGTCTGGTGCATCTGGGAATCAACATCGGCGGATATGCCTTGGGCCGACGTGGTATTCCGCTGGTTTACACTCCCAAAAGCGCCTTTGTCGTGACGGTTTCTGTATGGGATGACCGCGCGGGCGAGAAATTCACCAAAGAACCCAAACAGATTCTGGTTTTTGAGAACTTTGGTGACGGGGCCATCATCGGCACCGGTTATACGCGCACTCGCGAGCAGCAAATTGCAACGCTTGCGGCCAATACAGCCCGCAAAATCGAGGCGTATCTGGCCGAAAATGCTGTCTGCATGACGGATGAGGCGACGGAAAAAGAACTCGAGGCCTGCTGGCCGCTTGATGCGGCAAACTGAGTCGCGGGGCGGCTTGGTCAAAAGCCCTTAAAACAAGTGCATTCAAGCGTCTCGAAACTGGCGCTTGATTTTTCTTCCTGAACCCAATACATCGCGCCCGAAGAGTAATTGGGCCATTTCAGAGGCCCCCAAACACAGAAGGCGCCTCTATTATGGCAAAGGAAAAGTTTGAACGTTCCAAACCGCACTGCAACATCGGCACCATCGGCCACGTTGACCACGGTAAAACCACTCTGACAGCTGCGATCACCAAGCACTTCGGTGACTTCAAAGCGTACGACGAGATCGACGGCGCACCAGAAGAAAAAGCCCGCGGTATCACCATCTCGACTGCACACGTTGAGTATGAAACCGACGCACGTCACTACGCACACGTCGACTGCCCAGGCCACGCTGACTATGTTAAGAACATGATCACCGGTGCGGCGCAGATGGACGGCGCGATCCTGGTTGTGAACGCAGCTGACGGCCCAATGCCTCAGACTCGTGAGCACATCCTGCTGGGCCGCCAGGTTGGCATCCCTGCAATGGTTGTCTTCATGAACAAAGTTGACCAGGTTGACGACGAAGAGCTGCTGGAACTCGTTGAGATGGAAATCCGCGAGCTGCTGTCTGAGTACGAATTCCCAGGCGACGACATTCCTGTGATCGCAGGCTCCGCTCTGGCGGCTCTGGAAGATCGCGACGACAACATCGGCAAAGAGAAAATCGCTGAGCTGATGGCGGCTGTTGACGAGTACATCCCGACACCGGCCCGTGCTGTTGACCAGCCGTTCCTGATGCCTGTTGAAGACGTGTTCTCGATCTCTGGTCGTGGTACCGTTGTGACCGGCCGTGTTGAGCGTGGCGTGATCAACGTCGGCGACGCGATCGAAATCGTTGGTATCCGCGACACCAAAACCACCACCTGCACCGGTGTGGAAATGTTCCGCAAGCTGCTGGACCGTGGTGAAGCAGGCGACAACATCGGCGCGCTGCTGCGTGGTGTTGACCGTGAAGCGGTTGAGCGTGGCCAGGTTCTGTGTAAACCAGGTTCCGTGAACCCACACACCAAGTTCGAAGCAGA
>NZ_CAXREH010000055.1:0-20343 GCF_964229375.1 Cognatishimia sp. | reverse complement strand
TGCTGATCGTTCAGGGCACCATTCAGTTCTCGCTGGGTATCCTAGCCGAGGCGGGGCTAAGCTATGTCGGTCTGGGCGCGCAGCCCCCGATCCCAAGCTGGGGGCGTATGCTGGCGGAAAGCCAGACGCTGATCTCGCTGGCGCCGCATCTGGCCCTATTTCCGGGCTTTGCGATTCTGCTGACCGTGCTGGGGCTTAACCTTGCGGGTGATGGGCTGCGCGATCTGCTGGACCCACGGTTGCGGAGGACGGGACGATGAGCCTTTTGTCCATTCAGAACCTGTCGCTGGCAATCCACGACACGCCGATCCTGAAAGACGTCTCGCTGGACATCGCCGAGGGTGAAGTCTGTGGCATCATTGGCGAAAGTGGCTCCGGCAAGTCGATGACGGCCTTTTCCGTCCTGCAGTTGTTACCCGAAGGATCCGCCGCGCAAGGGCGCATTATGCTGGATGGTACAGACGTGCTGAACGCCGACGACACCATCATGTGCGGGCTGCGGGGGCGCGTCGCGGGTATGGTGTTTCAAGAACCAATGACCGCGCTTAATCCGGTTCAGACCATTGGCCAACAGGTGGCCGAGACCATTCTGATCCACGAAAAGGTCAGCCGCGCCGAAGCGATGGAGCGCGCGGCGCAGGCCCTGACCCGATGTGAATTGCCTCCAGAGCAATTCCCAATGAGCAGATACCCCCACGAATTGTCCGGCGGACAACGGCAGCGGGTCGTGATCGCGATGGCGATTGCGTTGCGGCCAAAACTGTTGATCGCCGACGAGCCGACAACCGCGCTTGACGTCACCACACAGGCCGAAATTCTGCAGCTTTTGAAACAACTGGTGTCTGAGGACGGAATGAGCATGATGTTCATCACCCATGACTTGGCCGTGGTCACCGGATTGGCTGACAAGATTGTCATCATGAAAACCGGTGAAGTGGTCGAACGCGGCAACGCCGCCACGCTGCAAGCTGACATGCAGCACCCCTATACCAAACAGTTGTTTGCGGCCTCGACCCATCAGCCAGATCAACTGACACAAGACAGCTCGGACACGATCCTGAAAGTCGAAAACGCGGTACGCAGCTATACGCTGCCGCGAAAATCTATTTTCGGCGCGCCGGGTGAATTTCTGGCGGTCAATGACGTGAGTTTTGACATCCGAAAAGGCGAATGTCTGGGATTGGTTGGCGAAAGCGGCTGCGGCAAGTCCACGCTGACGCGCTGTATTCTTGGGCTAGAACCGCTGAAGTCAGGGCAGATCACGCTGGACGGCGCGCCGGTGACGTCTGACGCCACGCAACGGCGGATGCAGGTGGTGTTTCAGGATCCCTACGGATCTTTTAACCCGCGCCACAAGGTCGCCCGATTGGTCAGCGAGCCGTTCTTCCGCTTGGATCGCGCAGCAACGGAAAAAGAGATCGACGAGGCCTTGGTCTCTGTTGGGCTTAAGCCGTCGGACAAACACAAATACCCGCATGAATTCTCGGGCGGGCAGCGTCAAAGGATCGCCATCGCGCGCGCCCTGATTATTCGCCCCGAGTTGATCATTCTGGACGAAGCCGTCTCGGCGCTCGATGTCTCTGTGCGCGCGCAGGTGCTGGATTTGCTTGTCGATCTGTCGCGCGAATATGGCCTGACTTATCTCTTCATCACCCATGATCTCAGCGTCGTCAGGTCCATTGCCGACCGCATTCTGGTCATGCAGCGCGGCAAGATTGTCGAGCAAGGCGACACCGACCGTGTGTTTGACGCGCCGACGTCTGCCTACACCCGCAAACTGATTGCCGCAGCCCCCAAGCTGCCCTCTCCTTCAACGAGCACTGACATATGAAAATTCTAGGCATCGACCCCACGCATTGTTTCATTGGCGGCCGCTGGCAGCCCTCGCAAGCTGGCGAAACCCTCGAGCTGGTGAACCCGAGCGACGGGAGCACCCTGTGTCAGATTGCCAAGGGCATTGCTGATGACATAGATCGCTCTGTTGAGGCTGCCCAAGCCGCCCTATCGGGGGACTGGGGCCGCGCAACGGCGGCCGAAAGGGGCCGCGTCCTTGCCAAGATCGGGCAATTGGTGCTGCAGAACATCGACGAGCTGGCACGCCTAGAGGCGCTGGATGTCGGCAAACCGCTGACCCAGGCGCGAGCGGATGCAATGGCGTTGGCGCGCTATATGGAATTCTATGGCGGCGCAGCGGACAAGCTGCATGGCGAGACCATTCCTTATCTGGACGGCTATACGGTCTATACCCTGCGTGAACCGCATGGGGTGACGGGCCATATCGTGCCTTGGAACTATCCCATGCAAATCATCGGGCGTTCTGTTGGCGCGGCTTTGGCCACGGGCAATGCCTGCGTGCTGAAACCCGCAGAAGAGGCCTGTTTGACCGCCCTCGCCTTTGCCGAGCTGGCGCGCCAAGCGGGGCTGCCTGATGGCGCGCTGAATGTTGTGCCGGGGCTTGGTGCCGAAGCGGGTGCGGCGCTGTCCCACCACCCGTCGGTGCGTCATCTGTCGTTCACAGGCTCTGTTCCTGTTGGAAAACTCATTCAGAAGGCGGCGGCGGACAACGTCGTTCCGGTCACGCTGGAGCTGGGCGGGAAATCCCCGCAACTGGTGTTTGAAGATGCTGATCTACAAGACGCGTTGCCGTTTCTGGTGAATGCTGGGATCCAGAACGCGGGCCAGACCTGTTCGGCGTCCTCGCGCATCCTTGTGCACGAAAGCCGCTTTGACGACGTCGTTGCGGCTATGGCCAAGGCCTATAGCGCCCTGCGTGCAGGCCCGGCGCTGCGTGATCTGAACGTCGGCCCGCTGGTCTCACGCCGCCAGAAGGACATCGTTGAGAGCTTTATCGCCAAGGGCAAGGATCTAAAGATCGTATCGCAGGGTCAAGTGGTGGACGACGCCCCCGCTGGCGGCGCCTATGTCGCACCGACCCTGTTTGCCAATGTCACGCCCGATCATGTTCTGGCCCAGGACGAGATCTTTGGCCCCGTTCAAGTTGTCATCCCCTTCAGCACCGAAGACGAGGCCGTCGCCATCGCGAACGGCACCCCATTTGGTCTGGTGGCAAGCTGCTGGACCAAAGACGGGTCGCGCCAAATGCGTCTGGCCAAGAAATTGCATGCCGGTCAGGTGTTTCTTAACAACTACGGCGCAGGAGGTGGGGTTGAGTTGCCCTTTGGGGGCCACGGCCTTTCAGGACACGGGCGAGAGAAAGGGTTCGAAGCCCTTTATGGTTTTACCTCGCTCAAAACAGTCGCCGCACGGCACGGATAGGAGACCCAGATGAGACTGGCAGGCAAACGAGCAATCATCACCGGCGGAGCCTCGGGGTTTGGCGAAGGCATCGCACGCAAGTTCGCCGCAGAAGGGGCGCAGGTTCTTATTGCGGACCTTAACCTTGAAGGCACGCAGGCCCTTGCGGACGAATTGGGCGCCAAGGCAACCCACACGAATGTCGCGCTGGATCAAAGCGTTCAGGACATGGTGGCTGTGGCCATGGACCAATTGGGCGGGATCGACATTGTGGTGAATAACGCAGGCACCACCCACCTGCCCGCCCCTATGGAAGAGGTCAGCGAAGCGGATTTTGACAAAGTCTTCGCGGTGAACTGCAAGTCGGTCTATCTGACCGCGAAACATGTCGTGCCGCTGTTCAAGAAACAAGGGTCCGGTACGATTCTGAATGTCGCCAGCACCGCAGGCGTCAGCCCGCGTCCCCGACTGAACTGGTACAATGCGTCCAAGGGCTGGATGAACAATGCGACCAAAGGCATGGCGGTAGAGCTGGCCCCGCTGGGCATTCGGGTCAACGCGATCAATCCGGTGGCAGGCGACACGCCGCTGCTGAAAACCTTCATGGGCGAAGACACCCCAGAAGTCCGCGCCAAGTTTTTGTCCACGATCCCGATTGGACGGTTTTCGACACCCGAAGATATGGGCAACGCGGCCTGTTATCTTTGCTCGGACGAAGCCAGCATGGTTACCGGCGTTTGCATGGAAGTTGACGGCGGCCGCTGTATCTAGGGTTTCAACTCGGACAACACGCTGTCTAGCACATGCACCAGCATGTCGATGTCTTCTGCGTCGATGGACAGAGGGGGACGGATCTTAAGGATATTGTCCTTTGGCCCCTCGCTGCCAATCAGAATGCGGTGCTCACGCATACGGTTCTTGACATAGGCACAGATATCCGTGGCCTCGGAGCCGTCTTGGTGGATCAGCTCTACGCCCACAAACAGCCCCATACCTCGCACATCTCCGACCGATGGATGACGCGATTGAATGTCGTGCAACCCGTCCATCAGACGTGCGCCCATCACGCGCGCGTTCTCTTGCAGGCCTTCGTCATCGACGATGTCCAAGACCTCTTTGCCAATCCGACACGACAGGGTCGAGCCGCCGAAAGTTGAGAAAAACTCGATCCCATTGTCAAAGCTTTCGGCAATGGCGCGCGTTGTGATCACCGCCCCGATCGGGTGCCCGTTGCCAAGCGGTTTGCCCAGAACGACCATGTCAGGCAGCGCGCCTTGATGTTCGAACGCGAAATAATACGCGCCCAAACGGCCAAGCCCGGTCTGCACCTCATCGGCAATACATACGCCGCCTACTGCGCGGATTTTTTCATAGACTTTGGCAAGATAGCCTTTGGGCGGGATGATCTGCCCGCCAACGGACGGAAAGGTTTCGGCGATAAAGCCAGCAACACCATGCGGGCCAGCCTTCAGCCGCGCGATAGCCGGATCCAGCAGATCAGCGAACTTGGCAGCGCGATCAGGATCCTCGCGCGTGAAACGGCCGCGATAGTCATCGGCCACGTCGACCAGCTCGACCCAATCCGCTTTGCCTATCCCATTGGGTTTGTTGAACTTATAGGCCGAGATCGCCACCGCGTCATTGGTATTACCGTGATAGCCATGATCCGGCGTCACGATCCCTTTCGCACCGGTATGCGCGCGTGCCAGACGCAGAGCCAACTCATTTGCTTCGCTGCCGGAATTCACAAAGAAACAGACCTCAAACTGGCTGGGCAGCTTTGAAAGGATCTTGTCGGCAAAGGCGGTCTGTGCCGGATGAAGATAGCGGGTGTTAGAGTTCATCCGCTTAAGCTGATCCGACGCCACCGCCTGAATGCGCGGGTGAGCATGCCCCGTGTGCGGCACGTTGTTATAGGCGTCCAGATACGGGCGGCCCCATTCATCAAACATATGGTGTTTCCAGCCACGCACGAGCATCACAGGGTCGGAATATGTCAGACTGAGATTGCTGCCAAACTTGTCTTTGCGATCCGCCAGAACCGTCGCTTTGTCGGTTGGTGCATAACGCACTTTTTCGTCCGGCAAGTTCATCAGCGCCGCCGGATTTGGACAAATGGCCCGCCAGAACTCCATGTCATCGGGATCGCCCACCCCTGGCCAGTCGGATTCAATCCCATGCGTTGTCATCGCAATTTGAAAGTGCACATGCGGGGACCAGCCGCCATTCATCGTATAGTCGCCCAGACAACAGAAGGCCTCGCCCTTCGCGACCATGCTTCCGATTGACAGGCGGTCCAGAAACTCGGGGTTGAGATGGCCATAAAGCGTATAGAATGGATCGCCGTTGGGGGTTTTATGGCGCAAAATGATGACGCCGCCATAATCCAGATGCCCAGCGCGATACTCGGCCACAACCACCTCGCCTTCCATCGGCGCGTGGATCGGGTGGCCTGCGTCGGTAAAAGCATCAACCGCAAGATGCACTGTCCGCCGATCACTGGCTTTCCAAGGCCCCTTGCGGAACCCCAGATCTGCATAGATCAGACGCGGCTCGTGGTAATACCCCAACCAAATCTCGCCAGCCACGTCGAATTCTTCGCCGACGCGTGCGGCTTCCTCAATGGGCAGATCAAACGGGTTTTGCGGCCATGTAGAGGTTTCGACAGACAGTGATCCCATCGGCGCATCGCTGACATCCCGACCCATGATATGTGCGAAATTTCCACGCTCTTGATCGAGCCACGCCAGCACGCGGTCGGCACCCTCTACAACCGGCAGGCCGCACGCAACCCGAAGCCGCGACGTCAGCAGATCGCCGTTGATCGCTGCGGATTCGAGAAAACGCCAGGCGGGGGCCTGAGAGATCGTCACATATGGATCATCTGGAACATCCTGTGCCATCAGCGTCGAATTCACCACGCTGACCGCCAATCGCATCCGCAACAGTGGCCAGATCAGATCAACTTCGGCCGCACCTAAAGGATTGCTGTCGTGAAAGCCTGCGACCAAAGCACTGAGGGCCTTTTCCGGATCAGGATGATCCAACACGACATAGGCCCCCGCGATGGCAAGGTCGCAGATCTTGGGGCCAGCACACATATCGCCAAGGTCGATAATGCCGCTTAGAGCAGGTTTTTGCGACGCAAAGCTTTCAACCAGCACGTTATAGTCGTTGACGTCATTGTGGAGCGCTTGGGTCGGCAGGGCGACAAGCTCGGGTTTTGCGCGGGAAAACTCTGAACAAATGGTTTGCAAAATGGCGCGGCGGTTCGCGTCCGTGATGCAATCCAGTTCCTTTTCAATCCAATCACCCTGCACCAGATTCCATTTAAAATCGCGGTTAAGCGCCGGATGGTGAAAGGGCTTCAATGCCTGCGTGATGCGTCCAAGTTCTTGGCCAAGATGATGGATCAAAGCAGGCTCTTTGGTCGCAAGGTCTGCATAGCAATGCCCCGCCAAACGCTCGAGCACCCAGACAAGGCGCGCATTGCCGTCCTGATCCTTAATACGTTGAAAATGCTGACCGTCTTTGGCCGAAAGCACCTGCGGCACCATCAGCTTGGGCGATTGCGCGGCAAGATGCTCCAGCGCTTTGATCTGCAAGTCGACCAAGCCCTCTTCGCAGTCCGCGCGCATGACTTTCACGACATAGCTTGCGCCATCAGGCACCTGCGCCAGAAAGTTCAGATCAAACTCGCCATCCAGCCGCGACAGACCGGCGCTCTTTCCCCAAGCCTCGGCAAATGCCTGCGTCCAATGGTCGGTTATAGCGTGCTGCGACATGGCCAGTGATCCTAATTCTAATACTCGTAAAACGGCGCTCACAGCAGCATTGATATCGAATTCCTGCCCCTGTGCGAGCGGAATTTTCGCGACGGCGCGTCACGTGCGAAGGCATTGATGCGCGGCACTGTCCCTGAGGTTGTGCGTCTCGCGTAGGCCGGATCAATCGAGTTGCGCCGTGTGATGGACTCAAGGGGGCCGCTGCCGAAACAGGCCACGGAATACAGCAACTGCCCCTCCAACAAAGGCATGCCTTCGACCCGTAAAACGCCCTGAATCTCTGGCGGCGATTATCCAAACCGCGAGAGGCCTCCAGCCAAAAACGCTAGGTCGGAATCTGACATGGACGCGTCGCGGCCAATCGCTACACCCACGCATCTGACGTCTAGCGTCCCATAGAAAGTCAACAACCTCTGGATGAGAGCGAGGAGCGGACGCTATTTGGCAGCGGTGCACATCAGCGGGAAAACATGCGCCCAAAGCCATAATGTTATCCATCCTTATTCGCGCGTGGATGCCATGAAGAAAACAAAAGACCAGGACACCGGCGCACCCTCCGGGCTGAGAGCACGCGTCTATCTGGCCGACGCTATTGCCATGCTTAGTTTTTTCACGGTTGCCAGCGGGTTGAACGAACGCTTCATCGCTGGAATGGACTGGCCAGAAGTCCTTGCAGCGTGCATGATCGGATCTCCGCTGATCATTCTCACCGCACGCATTTACGGTGTGTGGCGCGATTTCGTGTTCCGCTTGCCGATAAATGCCTACCTAACCCAAAGCCGCGCCTTTTTTCTGGATACGTTTGTGTCCCTCAGCTTTAATGTGCCGATCTACGCGGCCGCCTTAATCCTCGCCGGTGCCTCGCTTGAAGAGGTCGTAAGGGGGTGTATCGGCGTTGCAGGCCTCTTGCTGTTTTCCGGTCGACCCTTCGGCATTTGGCTGGATTTTGTGCGAAGGAGGTTCAAGGTTCCGACCAGCTACGACGCATTGGCGTTTCATTGGGGCATTGCTGGCGTGTTTGGACGGACCATGGCGCGCAACGGCCCGTGAAGTTAGGCACGTAAACCGCAGGAAACCCGTCCAAACATTCTGGGTCGGCGTTAGCTGCTAAGACGCAGTTTCAGAAAGACGTTGCAGCTCTCGCCGGAAAATGCGTCCGCCCAAACGTTCGTGCACATTTTCACAAAGCACTCGGCTCAAATTGGGCTTTGCGTCTGTGTCCAGTTTCCGCAGCACATTGCGCCAATATGCGCGACTTGAGCGCTTCTCTTGCCGAAGCGCTGCGTAGAAACCTGTTGTCTCGGCACCGGGCTTAGTGCCCATCGCCAAAACCTTGGAAAGCAGGCCGAACGCATGCAGGAATTGATAGGTGCGCGCGCCCAAGTGATGACAGTTCAGGACGGCAACATCGCCCGGAAACTGCTGAGACACATCCTGCACCAAGTCTTTGTAGGTCGGATCGCTCACAACGATTGCGCTTTGTGCGGACTTTGGATCTGTATTGACTGGAACAGTCTCTAACCGGGCAACAATGTCCCCGACTGACTGGTCAACCTGGCGCTCGGGCTGGATCAACACCAACTTGGAGTTTCGACACAGTTTAGAGCAATCCAACGCAAGCTGGCTTGACGTCTTTGCCCCGACAAAAATGACGTCCTCGAAGGCATCAAAAAAATTGGTTTCGGCCAATCGACGAACATAAACCCCGACATCGTTTGGCGAGCCCAAGTTGTTGGCCAACGAGGTCACACCCAGAAAGCTCCAGCCATTGGCTTCTGCTTCCAGCCATCCGATCGGAAATGAATCCGCACTTTCAGAGAGAATGTCTTCGATCATCTGGATTGAAAAAAGCAATGTCTTGTCGCGCTCAACAAGAAAGCTTGTTTCATCTAGCCCAAGATACTCGATGCTCGCATTTGGCAAACAGTCGACATAGTTTTCGAACGCCTCGGTCCAATCACCGCTCGTTTTAGATGAGGCAAGGTCTTCGAGAAAACCTTTCGTTTCCGCATTCATGTTGCTCTCCAGAATTCTTATTTGCTCAGAATAGACCACAGGTTTACGTTTTTTTGATGGCAAACTATTTCAATCATTGCGGCGACATCAAGCGGTCTCGGTGCATTACACAACCCTTGGGAGTGCTCCTGTAGCGACCTCGCGCCTGACCCGTAATTTTCAAGCGTTTGGAAAGAATTTGTTAAGGATTTTGAGCCTAGTTCCTTGTGCGATTCCTTTTTGAGCGTCTTGGTAAGAATTAATGTTTGAAGTTTTTTCGAGGCTATGTGAGTCTTGCAAAAAGCAGTGAATTAAATAGTGAACAATGGCAAAGCAGCTTTCTAAACTGATCATTTCAACGATGAAAGATGAAGGGCCGTTCTTGCTGGAATGGTTGGCGCATTACCGTGTTTTGGGTTTCACAGATTTCTTAATTTACACCAACGACTGTAGTGACGGCACTGATCTATTACTCGACAGACTCCAGCAAAACGGACTGCTGACGCATGTCCGGAATAAAGTTCTGCGACGAGGCCCGCACAAATCCGCGTTGAAATACGCGAAAGAACACGCGCTCTACAAATCTGCGGACTGGGTTTTTGTCTGCGATGCCGACGAATTTTTGAACATCAAAGTCGGCGCGAGAAAAGTAGATGACTTGATAGCCCGATTTGAGACTGCCGACGCGATACCTGTTGCCTGGCGGCTTTTCTCTAACAATGGGCACACCGATGCCCATCCGGATTTCTGCACCCGCGCTTACGTTGACGCAGAGCCCGCAAGCCCGGCCTCAGACACCGAAGGGCGCTTTGTGAAAACGCTGTTCAAACCAAGCGAGGCGGTTGAACGCATGGGGCTGCATGGGCCTGTTTTTGACGAGGCTGCGGCAGACTCGCAAAAATGGGGATGTGTTTGGCAGGAACAGGACGCGAAGAGCGATCCAAAGCGGCCAGAGAAAGACTTTGGCTACGATATTGCGCAAGTGAACCACTATGCAGTGCGCTCGATCGATGCCTATCTTCTCAAACGTGCCAGAGGACGTGCCAACCACACGAAAGAAACGCTTGGCATAGACTACTGGAACCGTTGGTGCCGAGGCGGCGAAGTCGACACATCCATCTGGGCATACCAGGACGCGACGGCGTCTGAACTAACAGCGATAATGCAAGATCCGCTGGTCAAAAACCTGCATCTCGGCTCTGTAGAATTTCAAAATCAAAGCCTTGATGCCCTGCTGAAACAGGACAGCTTCAGAAGCCTTCGGGCCACACTTCAAGAGGCGGCAAGCACTTCAGCTAGCCACCAGACAGGCGAGAGTAAGGCGCTGGAGGTGAAAGCCCCGAACAGGCACAAAAATCGGGTGCGCATGCTCGAGCAAATGCCAAAAGGGGGCCGCTGTGCCGAAATTGGCGTTTGGAACGGTGGGTTTTCCGGCGTGATCTTGGACGTCACAACGCCCACTGAACTCACGCTCATTGACCCCTGGGATCTGCTGTCTGACCAGAACGCGGACGACTGGACGCATAAGAAACACGAGGATCATGCCGAAATGAACCGAATGTTTCGCAACGTAGAGCGGAACTACGGCCACGTTCCGCAAGTGAGCATACGCAAGGGTTTTTCAGCCGACGTATTGTCCTCGTTTCCTGATGACTACTTCGATTGGATCTATATCGACGGAAACCATCTGTACGAATTTGTGCGCAAGGACGTCGAACTGGGATTTCGCAAGGTGAAACCTGGCGGCATCATTGCCGGGGACGATTTCTTTTGGAAACGTGATGGGCGCATGCACGTCAAAGAGGCCGTGCTCGACGAAATGCGGGCCCAAGGAATGAACAACCGCCCAACCCGCTTTGGTCAACAGTTCATGATCCAGCTGCCTCAGTAGCGATTGGAGGCGTTCATGTACACCGAAGTGCTCGAGACGCAGGGAATAAAAGTTCCCTTTGTTCCCAATGTCATAAGCGAGCGCATGGCTGACGTCATCCGCAAAGGCAGATACGAAGCCAGTGAAATCAAACTCTTGCGCAAACTCTTGCGGGCCGATGATCGCGTACTTGAACTTGGCGCCGGGGTTGGTGTGGTTTCAACCGTTGCTGCAAATATCGTCGGCCCAGGCAATGTCACGACAATTGAGGCGAACCCAGACCTTATCCAAGTCATCAAGGAAACCCATAAATTAAACGGTGTTGAAAATGTCGAGGTGCTTCATGGCGTTGGCACATGTGCCCCGACCTCAGCCACGATAGACTTTTGGATGCGCGAACATTTCTGGGCGTCGTCATTGGCGCCACTGAAAAACGACACAGACACAACGCGGCGCATTCAAGTTCCGCAAATTGACCTGAATAATCTCGCCAAACGCTGTGCACCAACCGTGTTGGTCATGGATATCGAGGGGGGCGAGATTGACCTTCTGTCAGAGCTGGATCTGTCGACTTGTCGGCACGTCGTGATCGAACTGCACCCCAGAGTGTATGGTCTGGAGGGCGTTGATCGGTGCATCCAAGCTCTGAGCGCGCAGAACCTCGTATATGACGCAAAGCGGTCACGAGGCGGAACAGTCGTCGTATTTTCGAAGGTCAGCGCCCCAGCCGAACCCAAACAACGCGTGACCGCTGTGACCTGCATGAAAGACGAAGCCCCCTTCATTCTGGAATGGCTGGCATTTCATCAGGTCGTTGGAATTACGGACTTCTTGATTTTCACGAACGACTGCACAGACGGCACCATTGAACTTTTGGATCGCTTGGACGAGCTGGGGCATGTTCGACATCTCCCAAATTACTCAAACCTTGTTGGATCGCCTCGGCATCAGCTACGTGCTCTTGATTACGCCCCCCTGCACAAAGAGTTTCGCGACGCAGATTGGGTGATTTCCATGGATGTTGATGAATTTATCAATATCCATATTGGCGATCGTACTCTCGACGCTTTGTTTGAAGCGAACCAAGAGGCCAATGTGATTTCACTGACGCATCTTGATTTTGGCTGTAGCGGCGTACAGCGGTTTGAAGACGCGTTGATCACCGAACAATTCACCGCCTGCGTTGAAAAATCCCCGAAAAAGAGCAAGAGACGCGGGATCAAGACACTCATTCACAAGTCGGTGCCGGCTTATGACATGTCAAACCACCGGCCAAAATTCAAAGACCCACATGATGCGACGATCAACTGGATCGACGGGAGCGGCGAGGCCATCCACAAAAACTATATAGTTGGCGAACACAAAGGCCTGCCGCCCCAAGGGGCTTATGCGCAGGTTCAGCTCAATCACTATCCCATAAGATCGACCGACACCTATCTGGCAAAGTCGACCAAAGGCAATGTGGTCGCAAAGGACAGCTACGTCGGACTGGAGTACTTCGAAAAGAGAAATGGTTCTTTTGAGATTGAAGAGACGATTCAAGTATTCCTGCCTAAGGTCAAGAAACAGCTCGCGGCCCTAAAACAGGACGCGATCGTTAACGAGCTGCATGAAAAGGCTGTTAAGACGCACAAAGACACCACTCGGAAGCTCCTTGATCGCCCTGATATGAACGAGCTTTTGACAAAGCTTCTCGCATCGCATCGGGCCTCCAAACGCTATGAAAGTGCAAACTGATGGGCTTCCCTCACGACCTTCTGCGCGAAATCTACAACGATGAAAGCGCGCAAAAACACATCAAGCGGATGATCCGTAGAAACTTGGAATCCGTTGAGGTCGACTACAAAGGGTGCCGCATGCATGTGCACCCGTCAGACAACAACACCGAGTTTCAGATTTGGCGCATGGGCCGAACGCATGAAGAGCGCGCGATACGCAACATATTAAGCGAAATTGCAGGCAAGCCCTTCATCGCATTCGACGTCGGAGCAAACGCCGGTTCTTTTTCGCTAAGACTTGGGGCCGTCGCGCCGGAAGGGTCGCAAGTTCACGCATTCGAGCCAAACCCGCGCATGCGTAAACGCCTTGAGCATAATCTTGGCCTGAACGGGTTGGACAACGTCCAAGTGCATGATTGCGCCATCTCGGATGAATTTGGCCGGATGGAGCTTTTCCTGCCAGACAAAAGCAATTTGGGTCAGGCGCGCTTGGGCTCTCCGTTCGAAAATGGAGAGAAAATTTCCGTCGACGTTTGCCCCCTCACCCATTTTCTACCCAAAGACGGCAAAGCCGAGATCGACTTTCTGAAAATCGACATTGAGGGGTTTGAAGACCGCGCTTTGATGCCTCTTCTGACCGAAGTGCCCTTTGAGTACTGCCCAAAACTCATCTTCTTTGAGCATAAGCACAATACGATGTGGCAGGTTGATATTGTCTCCGAACTCGGGCGCTTTGGGTATCAAATGAAAAAAGAATATGGCCGCAACGCGTTGTTTGAAAAGAAACGCGCCTAGGTATTTGGCCGCGTCTTTATGGGTGCCCAATTCCCGCCTATCCAAATCGAGCCTTTTGGAGGAACATTCCACCGACCCGATTGAGGGGTGGCTGCCGTGAAACCCAAAAGAGATGCGACGAACGTGAACCACGCCCGACTAAAGACATTGGCTCAAAACCTAGAGATCGGAGCGCCCGGCGTGGCGTTCTGTTTGGGTGCCCCCCTTTCGACCATTGAACAAGGCATTGGGCCTGATGCAGATCCTTTCGATATCGAGCCAATTCGACTTGAACGCGACAAGAAAGGCCTGACACCAAAGGACTTGGCCTGTGGGATTGATGGCTACGCGCTGTTCTTGTTTACCAATCCGCTGGTCCTTTACTCAGATCCCTTTTGCGATCCCTTTGCTCAGGAACAATTGATAAGTGCGGCTTGCGAGGTACTGGGTCTGCCTTGCACAAACTCCGATTTTGGCCACCCGTTGTTTAACGCGCCGATAATGCCTTTTGACGCAAGCCCGCAAATCGCCTCCCTCGCAGTACGGCGTGTCCTCGACGGTCAGGATCCTTGGTAAAATCGTACAGAACGCGCCGACTGAGTTCTTGAACAGAACAGGCGCATTCGCAACAATCACAGAAGCCCTGAATGTAATGAGGATACTGCTCACGCCCGAGTGGATCCCGGATTTTTTTGATTTGATTTTGCCTGCAATAGAGGACGAGTAAATTTGCGAAATTGTCATGTATTTCACTCTTGGACGTCACGCCTAAAGCTGTTGCTAACAGCCGTTTTGATCACGGTTTCGAGCACAGCATCCCATGCAAATCACGAGGGTTTAAGAAAAGAAAACTGTATAGGTGATGCTTGCTTTGGACCTGTCTTTATTTATCTCGAAGGTGCGCCGCTTGGGAAGACTGACGCGATTGGGCAATTCGCGTGCAGGATTTTTGGATTGAACACAACCTCGGTAGATCCCCAAGCATTGATGGAGGATGCTTCTCTTAGGAAACATCCAACCCTGATCTTGTTCCTGAACGATTTATACAATGTATCCAGTTTGCATCCGCATATTCGCCCCCCGCCGACCACATCGCGGCACAGCACACAGTTTGGCGGGCGATTTTCCTTTGAAGATGGCACACCCCCCTCGAATGTTTTGGTCCTAGACCAGGAGCGTATTGGGTGCCACAGTCCTCGTTGCATTCTGGGTGCAATATTGCAGTACTTGGAGTGGCTGCACGACTACAAGTTTGTGATAGACCAAGACAGATATGACGCTGGAGACTACTGTGACTAGGTCACCTTGAAAGCCACAGAGGGTGTCAAAAATCATCCGGTGCCGGATCGATCTGGAAGACCCGCGCGATTTCCACACCACCGAGAGCTTCTAGGTAGCCTCGATTTTTGGCATCGTGGGGCACCCGTATGGACCTATTTGTCGCGACTGATCTTTACATCATGACGGTGCGCGGATGTGTCCAGGCGCCTTGTGCTCCGTGTGCCTGGCACGAGAATTTCAGCTTTCCGAAAGTATGCGCGTAGTTCTTCTTTTACGATGCCCAACTTGCGCCGCGCCTCACGCACGGTCATGCCCTGCCAATGCGGCTCTTCGAGGGGGATCAAATGCAGATCAGCGGCCCGCAAATTGTCCATTGCGAACCCTACACCCAGACGGAACGACGGAATATGGTCTTCTTCAAAGCGCCAATGTTTGGGGTACTCGGTCGTCGAGATTTTTATGAAAAGTTCGACAATCTCTCCAGTGATCTCTGATGCGGCGCCCATGGTTGCTCCGATCACAAAGGCTTCGTCCTGGACATGCAGCCCTCTGCCCAAGAGGACATGGATGCAATCGTGACGTGCCAGTGAAATAGCGCCAGGCAGCGCATCTGGACTCTCAGGATTTTCGTATTTTCTAATGATTTCCGGAACGTCTTCTGCTTCAGCTGCCGGCATTGTCGCCAGCACCTCTGCAATGGTCATATCATCTGTATCAAGGCCCGGGCTCCATTCGTCCCACTCAAGATCAACGCGACGTCCCATGCCTAGTTTTCCTTCTCGTCGAAACTTGTGATCGCTGCAAATTGGGTGTTCTCGGCAACGGCCGCTTGCAAGGCGACTTGAAGCCCATCGACGTTTGAGACATCCACGAAGCTGCCCAAGTCACTGCGGCGCAAAACATGGCGTCCGGTGAGCCCAATCCCGATTGTCGTGACTTGGATTGGCGTCCGTTCGGCCAAGTCTTCAACCGCTTCATTTAACGCTTCGTCGTAGTTGGCCTGCCCGTCTGTCGTGACGATAAGCCGAAAAGTTCCAAAGCCCCGTGATAATGCGGCTTCTTCTTCCAATGCCGTTTGAGCCGTTTTGATCGCACGCGTTAAAGGTGTGCTGCCGTCACTTCTGACAGGGCGCAGCAAATTCGGCAGCGTGTCACGGGCATCGCGAACATGTGCGAAGGGCAAAATCATTCCAGCGTTCAATGCCAAAACCGCAACGCGATCGTCTTCTGACATTGCATCCAACGCTTTGATAACGGCGAGCTTCGCCGCAGTCATATCCGCGCCCATGGATCCGCTGTCATCCAGAACAATGGCAGTAATGCGACGGTTTGGATCAGGTTGCGCTTCGACGTCGTTGATCTCTACGTCAGGCCAAGCCGCGATTGACGACCAATCAGGATCAACCGGCGTGGGCTTGCTAAACAGATCTGGAATGCGTGTTTCCGTTTGTTGAAAAATAAATACAAACAGAACTATTAGGCTAACCGCGATTGCAAACAGATTTTTCATGCCAAGCCCTTATTGCAAAGGAGAAAATGTTGTCGCTTCCGCTTGAACGGTGAGAACCCTAAACACGACACGCATGTTTTCGCGCCATTGCGCCTCTGTCGCCGGAGGATTGTGCCTTGGGCTCGAGATGCCAACGCCGTCAACGGTGAACTGATCGCGGTTCATCCGAACACCCAAGTCCTCTGAATAGCTTCCCAACGCTTCGACAACCGCAATCGCGCGATCCATCGACAAGTTTTGTGTGGACGTTCGTATTGCTCTCAGTTCGGAGTTCTCTGCGCCAGCTTTTTCACGGCGCAGGAAGTGTAGCGGATCGGAATGGCCCTCCACGGTGATAATCGCACCGGAATAGGTTGAAGCCAGTCGCAAAATTTCCTCGAAGTCTTGAGCGTAGAGTGCGACTGGAAAGCTTGTGCTGTCCGGCTCAAAATAGACTTCGAAATTGATCTTTGTGTTCGCGTCAAGTTGCCCCGTTCGACGCAGCTTTTGTACTGCGGCGGCCGCAGCTTTTGGGTCAAACGCTGCAATTTGTCTGTCGTCCAGATCGCTTAGACCATCGACAAGCTTGGTATAATCCCATTCAGCGGTTGCCAGCTTTGCGGGAGCATCCAGCCTATCGGCGCCACGCAAGGCGATATTGACTTCCCCCAGAAGCACGTCAAACCGTCTGGCTTCAGTGGCGTCGCTAAAGTGTTTGGCATTGCCAGCCCAGCCATCTGTGATCGCGTCTTGCCAAAGAAAAACACCCTCTTCGGTTGGCAGACCACCCAAAAACTCTGACGCCATCAACTGCGCCATCTCGGTTTGTTGTGCATTGCCGCTCTTGCTCATGAAAACACGCATCGTTTCCTCAGCGCGAAACAGAATGTTGACCATCTTGCTGATTTCTTCACGGTGGGCGTCAAAATAGTCGGCGCGCACAGAGATATAGTCGCCAATGACCGAGGCCGCCTCTTGTGTTGAAATCAAAATGGTTGACCCAAGAACCGAACCTTCTGCCCCGGTGCCAACTGTACCACCAGACGTCAGGAAACGCGCATCAGGCAAGATCACGGCCGCAGCATCGGCCTGCCCCGACGCAAATGCCTCGGCGGGCGTATCGCCATCTCCGGTAAGATCTTTGACCCAGACAATTTCGACGTCATCAAAAGAAAGGCCACCATCGCTCAGAATGCGCCCGACGAAATCGACATGCGGACCATTTGCTTGGATCGCAATGCGCTTTCCGGCCAGATCTCGAATTTGGTTCACGCCGTCTGCAACGACAATGCCATCCCCGGCCGAGAAGGAGTGTTTGAAAAAAACAATCTGTTCTGAACGTGGGTCAAACTGCGTCACGGGTGCCGCGGCCGCCAGCATTCCCAATGTGCCACGCAGGTAAGGAGACTCACACGACAAGTAGGCCTCTAGCTGCGCTTCAAAACTATCGACGACGGTAAGCGACAGGGGCAAGCCTGCCTCTCCGAGAAGGCCGCCATTGTTTTCAAGCGAGGCCCCATTTGCATAAGCCACTACGCCATCGGCACCCCAGGCGATCAATGGCATGTTTTGGTTCCATCCTGAGGCACAGTCGCGCACAGGATCCGTCACGACCTCTACGAGGCGATCTCCTGCGTTTGCCAATGCGGTCTCTGCGACCAGTGTGAAGGCCAAGGCTAAGGCCGCTGTGAAGGTCTTCATCGTTGTAACTCCTGTTTTACGGAGGCGTTGCTATCGTTTAAGGTTTCTAGCCGTCGCATTGGTCTCAGTAAGGTTTCAGCAACGCTAGATGCTGTGTCAACGTCCGCCAATAGTCCGCGTGCGGCGAGCAAATCTGTTTGATCAAATGCTGCCTCCAGGGCGTCGACAGCTGCAATCAGTTTCGCCCTTGAGACTGTTTCGGTCTGGACTTGTTTTCGTTTTCGCAGGGCTGCGTGGGCGGTGGCGGCCTCTTCAATCAAAACGGATCGGGTCAACACATTGCGCAACTGGCGGTGACGATCCGGTGTATAGAAAATTTCCCGCGCAGCGGCGTCCAACCTGTCAGATACCGAAGAAATACGTTTGGCCGCATCTTCGCGCATCGCAGCGGACAAATTGCGCAGGTTTTCGGCCCGCGCATGCGCCTTCGTTATAGCCTCTAACGCGCTGTCTGCCGCGTATTCAGATATGCCATGCCGATTTTGGAACGCGAGGCGCAAAAGTTCTGCGTCCGACCACACCCAGCGCGGTGGCATCCAAGACAAAACCGTCAAGGTGCACAAAGCCGCCAAGCCCGCCGCAGCAACGATCGAAAAGCCCGTGAATGGCAAAGGCATTGGAGTGAGCCAAACGAAAGCGGCACTTGCGAGTGCGGATAAGAGACTTACCGAGATCAGCAGGCGATTGTTGGTCATCGGCGCATCTGAAGCGAAACTTCGACCCGTGCGAGCCGAGCTTGGAAGGCGCGTTCACTTTCTCCGTCCAACTTGTCCAATGGTGCAGACCCGCCAAGGCCTGTCGAACTGACTTGAGCCGGTGAAACGCCAAATTCGAGTGCAATCGTGCGTGTCATCTCGGCTCGCGCCTCGCTTAGTTTCATGTTCGCAGACGTTTCTCCGGCTGTTCCTGAGTGACCGAGTATCACGACATCTATGCGATCGTCCTGTAACGCGCGGGCAAGAAACGCACGCAACCTTTGCTCGTCCCCTGTCGCAAACAACGTCCCGTGCGAAAAGCCGAATGTTTCTTTGTCGATCTCGGACAAGTTCCCTAGAACACCCAGAGCGACGATCGAACCTGCGAGAACCGCAGAAAGGCCGGCAACAACAAAGCTCCGCCGCGGCAAACTTGGCATGGGATCACTTTTCTTATCCATGCGGCATCACAATCCAAAAAAAACAAAAATCTAACTCGATCATCGTAGAAATAGACAAGAAACCTCTTCGAAACAATGTCTAACGGACCTTACCAGCCAAGAGCCCCAATTGATGAGAAAAATCTGCCCCTTCCCTTTCATCAAGGTGTGAACGAGGTCGATCATAGTCAAGGGCCACGCCTGAAAGACCTAAGGCAAGCCCAAGACAGGCCTGTTATAGGAAAGCACAAGAGACGCGCCTAAACGGCAGCCTTCTGCAACTTCATCTTGGTCAGCAACAGGAACGCGAGGCCTCGCAAAGCCGCGGGGAGCCAGGCGAAAAAGACCACAAGGGCCGTCACCTGCACGGTGCCATTGGCGCCACCTTCGTTGAAGTCCACAAGATCCAGAACAGGGAATGCCAGGCCCATGGGCAAGACGAAGGTCAGCTTAGAGACAGCATTCTTTACGGCCAGAAATGTCGCAGCCCTACGGCTGTCGTTTTGAGCGTCGCCCTCATAGACGAGGTCGGCAAGCATCGATGTGGGCATGATCGCATCACAGCCAAAGGCCGCGCCCAGGGCGAGTGCAAAGGCAACCAGCAGTGCCAGATTGCCCTGACCAAAAAGCGCTGCAGCGACAAGAACAGAGGCGCACAGGGCGATTGACGTCATCCACGCGCCCTGTTTTGAGAAACGTTTTGACAGGAAGACCCAAAGCGGCAGAAACCCAGCGGTCGAAACGAACATGATCAGAAAAAAGGGCCCAACAAAGTCAGGGCGTTGCAGAACATGTGTGATATAAAGCACCAGCAGGCCAGCGGTCAGCGCATTGGCCCCCTGAACGACAAAGAACGTAATCGCCAGAAAGCGGAATTCGGTGTGTTCCAGGACAGCTCTCCACCCCTCTAGCAAGCCCACCCGCGCGGGGCTTTGTGCACCGGAAACCCGGGGGACAAATGCAAGGAAGGCGACCAAACCTAGGACCATCAATCCAACGGCCACCATAGCAATGATCTGAAGGGAAACGCCCATCTGAGAGGTCACCAGAACCGGGATAAGCGAGGCCAGAATAGCGCCGATAACCTGAAAAACCGCCTTAGAGCTTGCCAGATAAGACCGTGCATGCGTGTCGGGCGACAGTTCCAGACCGATCGAGCTGTAGGGCACGTCAAGCACCGTATAGAAAAGAAAAAAACAGGCGCTGACAGCCACGAGGTAAAGCAATCCCGCGCCGTCCACGGGATTAAGCAGCAGCCAGGCAGCGATCGCCAGTCCGGGCACTCCGACCAGCATCCAAGGCACGCGGGGCCCGAGCCTGTGACGGGTTTGGTCGCTGAG
>NZ_CAXREH010000054.1:0-3293 GCF_964229375.1 Cognatishimia sp. | reverse complement strand
CTCGATGGACTGCTTCCACTCTTTCGCGGGGCGGTTGGTCTTGGTTTCCAGCCAGGGCATGATCGAGGCATGCTGCGCATAGAAATGCGTCAGATCGGGGATCAGGTCCTTGACCACCGGCATGTGCGGCAGCGGATAGATCCGCACGTCGCCCTTCACCTCATCCAGGCCATAGATACAGGCCAGGGTGTTGATCCCGTCGATGTTCATCGCGCAAGAGCCGCAGATGCCTTCGCGGCACGAACGACGGAAGGTCAGGGTCGGGTCGATCTCGTTTTTGATTTTGATCAACGCGTCCCGGATCATCGGGCCACAGTTGTCCATGTCGATAAAATAGGTATCGACCGATGGGTTTTTGCCATCATCCGGGTTCCAGCGGTAAATCTGGAACTTGCGCACATTCTTAGCGCCTTCTGGCTTGGGCCAGGTTTTCCCTGTTGTGATCCGGGAGTTCTTTGGGAGCGCAAATTCGACCATCAGTCGTCTCCTTAGCTTGCCTGCAGCGCGTGGCGCGCGTGGGTGAAAAGAGGGGTTGGCTGGGCGGGGATCATGTCTCGTCGCCCTCGGCCAGTTGTACGTGATAGGGGAACCGGGCCTGCGCCAGATAACCCTTAAGAAGGTTTGCATCCTGCGGCATCAGATCATCCATCAGCTCGACCAATTCGCCATGCTGAGATGCCATCAGAAGCAGAAGCTGAAATTCCGCATCGTTCACCATCAGGTGCCAACGCTCATGCGGCGCAAGATCTTTGGCGGCCTTGACGTCTTTCTGAAACGACGAGCCTCCGCCATAGGGCTGAACGGTACCAAGACCATTGTCACGCACCTCAAAACCAAGCGCGTCCAGAATACGCGCACGATAGCGCGCGCGGCTGACCCAACGATCATAGCTGACAGGGCGAATACGGGCTGGCGCGTCCTGCACCAGCTCCAGCCCTTCGGTATAGCGGTCGATCGCATTAATCATCGTGCGCATGCGGGACATCATGTCGTGCGCATCGTTGTTCTGCAGCTTGCGCAGCAACGATGCGGACCAGTTCATGAAGCCTCTGAACAGCAGCAGATCAAGGCAGTCGGTCTCGTCAGACAGCCCTTTTGACACCGCCCCAACAGGTTCATGTGGATCGGGCATGAAATCTTCATACGAGATGATCAACACGCCGCCGTCATGCACCTCGGCGCAGTGTTCCGCCACAGAGGCTTCACTCAGTGACAGACCCAGCGTGCCGATTTCCAGCGCCTTGGCCGTGTCCGCCGGACATTTGCCCGGCGCACAATTGTTTAGAAAAACCACCATCTGTGGCGCATTGCGCATCAACCAGTTGATGAGCGCATGGTTGCCAGACCGGCGCATGCCAAACACACGGATCACCCGGCTTGGCGTAAAGCCGAGCTTTTCAAAAAGGGTGATATCCGCCTGATCTTTCATTTACGCCGGTGCTCTGCCTTAGAAGGTCCGCGCTTTGGGCGCGATTTTCTTCAGTTCGATGCCGCCTTCATCCTCTGTTGTCAGAGGATCGGTGATCACTGGACGATAAGACAGGCTGACTTTGGTGCCGGTCTCGTCAACACGGCTGACGGTGTGTACGCGCCAGTTTTCGTCGTCACGATCCGGGAAGTCCTCGTGAGCGTGTGCGCCGCGGCTTTCCTTACGGGCCTCTGCACTCACGATTGTCGAAATCGCGGATGGCATGAGGTTGGTCAGCTCGAGGGTTTCCATCAGGTCAGAGTTCCAGACCAGCGAGGTGTCCGTGACCTTAACGTCGCTCATTTTGCCCGCAATCTCGGTCATCGCCTCGACGCCTTCGGCCATTGTTTTCGCAGTCCGGAAAACAGCAGCATCACGCTGCATGGTCTTTTGCATCTCTAGGCGCAGATCTGCCGTCGGAATCGCGCCTTTGGCGTAACGCAGCGCGTCAAAACGCTCGAAGGCTTTGTCGATCTGGGCTTGTGGCGGTGTTGGCACCGGCGCGTCGCGGTCCACGACCTGACCTGCGCGGATCGCAGCCGCCCGACCAAAGACCACGAGGTCGATCAGAGAGTTGGACCCAAGACGGTTCGCACCGTGTACAGAGGCACAGCCCGCCTCGCCCGCAGCCATCAGGCCCGGAACGATCTTTGTTGGGTTGTCCTCAGTTGGATCCAGCACTTCGCCCCAATAGTTGGTTGGAATGCCGCCCATGTTGTAGTGCACGGTCGGCAGAACCGGGATCGGCTCTTTGGTGACGTCGACACCTGCGAAGATCTTAGCGGATTCAGAAATACCTGGCAGACGCTCTGCCAAAGCATCCGCTGGCAGGTGGTTCAGGTTCAGGAAGATGTGGTCACCTTCGCCCCCAACACCGCGGCCTTCGCGGATTTCCATCGTCATCGAACGGGACACGAAGTCACGCGGTGCCAAATCTTTGTAGTTCGGTGCATAGCGTTCCATGAAACGCTCGCCTTCAGAGTTGGTCAGATAGCCACCTTCGCCCCGAGCCCCCTCGGTGATCAGACAGCCAGAGCCATAGATCCCGGTTGGGTGGAACTGAACGAATTCCAGATCCTGCATCGGCAGGCCTGCGCGCATCACCATACCGCCACCGTCACCGGTGCAGGTGTGTGCAGAGGTCGCCGAGAAATACGCGCGGCCATAGCCGCCGGTCGCCAGAACAACCATTTTTGCGCGGAAGACGTGCATCGTGCCGTCGTCAAGTTTCCAGCAGACAACACCCTGACATTCGCCGTCATCCGACATCAGCAGGTCAATCGCGAAGTATTCGATGTAGAATTCCGCGTTGTTCTTCAGCGACTGGCCATAAAGCGTGTGCAGGATCGCGTGACCGGTGCGGTCGGCAGCGGCACAGGTCCGCTGAACCGCAGGGCCTTCGCCAAATTCAGTTGTGTGACCACCGAATGGACGCTGATAGATCTTGCCTTCCTCGGTCCGCGAGAAGGGCACACCGTAGTGATCCAGTTCATAAACGGCTTTCGGAGCTTCGCGCGCGAGGTACTCCATCGCGTCGGTATCGCCCAACCAGTCCGAGCCTTTGACCGTGTCATACATATGCCACTGCCAGCTGTCGGGGCCCATGTTACCCAAAGACGCAGCAATACCGCCCTGCGCCGCAACGGTGTGCGAGCGGGTCGGGAAAACTTTCGTTACACAGGCTGTGCGCAGACCCTGTTCTGCCATGCCAAGCGTTGCACGCAGACCGGCCCCGCCGGCGCCCACAACCACCACGTCATATTCGTGGGTTTCATATTCATATGCTGCCATCGTACGAGACTCCGGGGGCTTAGAGAGCGATCTT
>NZ_CAXREH010000053.1:0-9468 GCF_964229375.1 Cognatishimia sp. | reverse complement strand
CATCCAGACCAGAGCAGAGCAGGGTTTGCCGTTAAAGTCGGGCAGAGGCACCAGCGTGAATGGCCCCCCGCTGCGGTGAATTTCGGTTGATACGTTTTCGTGCGGAATGGGGTGGGTCACGGCCAAAGCAAGCGCGCGCTGACCATAGCGGGTCGTGCGCACGGGAATGCCTGCCGCGTCGCGCATGGGAGAGCCGCGCCCGTCTGCAGCGATCACCAGCCGGCATCTGCTTTGTGTGCCGTCGCTCAAGCTAACGCGCGCTTCGGCCTCTCGTGTGAAAAGGCCCGTGGTGCCAGTACCAAGACGCAGATCTACGCCATTCAGCGCCTCAAGGTGCGCAACCATTTCGCGGCGCAATAACCAGTTTGGCAGGTTCCAGCCAAAGGGTTTCTCGGAAATTTCTGCGGCGTTGAATTCTTTGACAATGCGCGCCTTGGGCGTTGCGCCGCCAGCATCGACAATGCGCATGATCTGAAGCGCGGCGGCGTGATCGCGCAGCCGCTCCCAAAGACCTGTTTGTTCAAGTAGGGCCTGCGCGGGTTGTAAAAACGCGGTTGTGCGCATGTCCGCGCCCTTGGCCTCGCGGTCGGTCACGGGGGATGCGGGATCAAGGCATTGCACCGAAAACCCAGCCTGCGCAAAGGCCGCGGCCGCCGTCAGGCCGGCAATGCCGCCCCCTGAAATCACGATGTCAAACTGTTGCGCAGGCATGGTGCCTCCTCTTTGACAGCTATCTAGGCCGGTTGGGAACAGCTGGAAAGGGTCAAGTTGCCGCTGCTCGCAATCGCGTGGCGCGCCGGATGCCTAAAGCAGACTGCCCAAGAAGGCGGTCAGGTCATCGGTATGATGCTGTAGATGCGGATCGGTGCGCGCTGTGGGCGATACGAAAACGGTCTTTAGACCCATCTCGTGGGGTACCTGAAGATTGCGGTGATCGTCCTCAAACATCGCGGCGCGTTTTGGGTCCAGGCCGTCCTTCGCAAAGACCGCTTCAAAAGCCGCTCTTTCGGGTTTCGGCGCATAGCCTGCGTGTTCAATGCCATAGATTTCTTCGAACTTTCCAGACAGGCCACGGGCCGCCAAGACGTTGCGAGCATAGGGCGCAGAGCCGTTGGTATAGACGATTTTGCGGCCGGGCAGCGCTTGGATATAGCTGGCCAGATCGGGGTCTGGCGACAGGACAGAAAAATCGATGTCGTGGACTTCGTGCAGATACGGATCAGGATCAATGTCATGCACCCGCATCAGGCCAGCAAGCGTGGTGCCATAGCTGCGCCAGTATTCCGAGCGCAGGCGATCGGCCTCGTCTTCGGATACCCCGATTTCGCGCATGACATATTGCGTCATGCGGGTTTCGATCTGGTCAAACAGACGCATCTGCGGCGGGTACAATGTGTGGTCCAGATCAAAGACCCAGGTGGTCACATGAGAGAAGGCATCTTTAAGCATGCGCGCGACCCTAAGTACGCGGGGCGGAGTGTCAATCTGTCTCTTGCAAGTTTTACACCTAGGTGCATAGTCTGTTTCATTCTAAGGGAGAGACACAATGAGCCAGAGCCGAGGGCAAACGCGCGATGCCTATTCGCTGATCCTCGAAGCGATTGACCATGGCGATTACAAACCGGGAGACCGGCTGGTCGAGAGCGATCTGGCGGAGCGGTTTGGGGTGTCCCGGACTCCGATCCGCGAGGCTTTGCAGCGCCTTGAGACCCAGTCGCTTTTGGCACGTGATGGCCGCAGCCTGATTGTGGCGTCGCTGGATCACAACCAGCTCTCGGAACTCTATCTTGTGCGCACCGAACTTGAGGGGCTGGCGGCGCGACTGGCGGCCCGTCACGCCGCGGTCGAAGAAGTGCGCGTGCTGCGCAATATGGTCGAAGAGGACAAAGCCTTTGTGGATGATCCTTCGGCCCTGTCCCGCGCCAACCGACGCTTTCACAAGATGATCCATCTTGCGTCCCACAACCGCTATTTGGTGCAGCAACTGGATTTGGTTCACCGGACCATGGCCTTGATGGCGACAACTTCGCTGGCGGCCGAAGGTCGTGGGGCCGTGGCGTTGCAAGAACACGCGGCCATCGTCGAGGCGATTGCCAACCGCGATGAGGACGGCGCCTATAAAGCGTTGAAAAACCATATCTCCGAAGCCTTCGAGACACGACTGAAGCTAAGTGCTGACAGCTGAGAACCGCGCGGTATGGCCTTCGTGGGTGATGCCGTGGGCGGTTTTGTCCCAGTAAAACGGAACGAAAATCAGCTCGAATAGCGCTTTGTATGCCGCGAGTGTCGCCATCGGAAAATACAGCAGGAACGCTGGCACCCAGAATATCAAGCCCCGCCGGTTCTGGCCGCGCATCGACAGGCACGCGATGGTGAAATCAATCATCGTTGCGGCCCCGAAGATTACCATGGCCGCGCCGACCAGTTGCGGCGAAAGCTGTGGCAGGCCAAGTGGGTCGACAAGGCCGAAGGCTAAGGCCCAGAAACACCAGAGCACTGGCGCGAGCAGAAACTGCATCAGTGCGGCCAGCAGGATCACGTTCAACCCGATAAAGCGGCCCCAACCCAAGGTTTTCAACAGCGCGCGGGGCCTCTGCATGTGCACAAGATAAGTCACCATATATCCCTTAAGCCATCGCGATCTCTGGCGGATCCAGGGGCGCAGACGGCAGTTGGCCTCTTCCTGAGTGACGGTCAGAGATAGTTCCGTGCGATAGCCAAAGCGGGCCAGGCGGATACCCAGATCTGCGTCTTCGGTGACGTTATGGGCATCCCAACGGCCGATGGCGTCTAGAACGTCACGACGCATGAACAGCGTGGTGCCGCCAAGCGGGATGGGCACGCCGATCCGCGCCATGCCGCGCAACACGATGTGAAACCACATTGAATATTCCAATGTAAAACATCGCGATATCCAGTTCGTCGTTGGATTGTAGTAATCCAGAACCCCCTGAACACAGGCGACATCCGGATCTGCGGAGGCGAAATGGGCGGCGATGGTTTCCAGCTGTCGCGGGTCTGGTGCGTCCTCGGCGTCCCAGATGCCGATGATGTCACCGCGACAGAAATCCAGCGCATAGTTCATAGCGCGCGGCTTGGTTGTCAGCCCGCCGCCATCTGGCACTGTGACAACGCGCATCCAGTGGGGCAGGGTGGTGCGGGCAAGCGTATCTCGGGTCAGGGGATCCTTCTCTTCAAGGATGAGCACCACATCCAGAAGCGCTCTGGGATAGGTCAGAGCACAGAGCCGCCGAATGAGGGCGTCGGCAATTTTGGTTTCTTTATAAAGTGGCACCAGAATGGACATTCGGGGCAGTCGATCTGGTCGTCGCCGTGCATGTTTTTTCAGGGTTGGTGTGGCATGGCGGCTGGCCGCGAAAGCAAGGCATTTCATGGCCAATCCGATCACCAGAAAAGCCAGCGTTGCCAGAACCAAAAGGGTAACGCTTTGATCGGGCGCGATTGCAAGACCTGCGCACAACAAGCCTGTGAGCGCGATGACCCAAGCGACCCGACTCCACATATTTTGCGCCCACCCACGGCAACTGAACCGGGCGTCCACGCGAGTTTCGCAGGCCTGCGTCAGAGCCTGTCTGTGCTGTTGCGCGACACAGGACTGAATGTCGCTTTCGCGTGCCAGAACCATCTGAGGATGCCTGCCGGTCTTGGGCAAATGCGGGCGAATTCGTTGAAACGCCTCGGGCCGGCTGGTCGCAATCACCAAACGATCATGCGTCTCGACCCAGGGCAGTATGGCATATTTCAGACAAACCTCAGGTCGCAGAATATGCGACAGGCGCGGGTCCGGAGGCGCCTGCGACAGATCAATAACATCTGTGCGCAATTCATCAGCCAATGCCTGAAGCGCCTGATCTTCGCTCACCCAGCCATTGGCGACTAGAACCTGCGCAAAGCTGACGTCCCAAATTTTCACCCGCTGTCTGGCATAGAAGAATTGCAGCGAAGAAATATGCCCCGCTTCGAGCAATCGCCGGCCCGCGCCCACATGTGCGTCGCCTGTGGAGGACCACAGCAGATCGGAAAGCCCCGCGTTGTGAAAGCTCATAAAAAACATCGCCCTAGACTGATTGACTCAGCCTAGGGCGGGAAAGCTTACGGAAAGCTTAAACATTTATAAGAAATGTCGCGGCTTACGCGGCTTTGGCGTCGTCCATATAGGCTGCAAAACGCTCGAACAGATAAAAGCTGTCCTGCGGTCCCGGGCTTGCCTCGGGGTGGTGCTGCACGGAATAGACCGGCTTGTCTTTGATGCGAATGCCACAGTTGGAACCGTCAAACAGCGAGGTATGGGTTTCCACAACACCGTCTGGCAGGCTTTCACCATCGACCGCAAAGCCGTGGTTCATGGATGTGATTTCGACCTTGCCGGTTTCATGGTCTTTCACCGGATGGTTCGCACCATGGTGGCCGTGGTTCATTTTGATCGTTGTGCCGCCGAGCGCCAGCGCCAGCATCTGGTGACCCAGGCAAATGCCAAAAACGGGCAGGTCGGCCTTGAGGATGTCTTGGATCATCGGAACCGCATATGTGCCGGTGGCTGCAGGGTCGCCGGGGCCGTTGGACAAAAACACACCATCGGGTTTATGTGCCAGGACCTCTTCTGCCGTCGCAGTTGCTGGCAGGACGGTCACGTCGCAGCCGGCAGATGCCAGAGACCGCAGAATGTTGCGTTTCGCGCCAAAGTCGATGGCCACAACTTTGTGGCGCGGGTTTTCCTGACGGGTGTAGCCATCGGGCCAAGCCCAACGCATTTCATCCCATGTATAGCTTTGCGCGCAGGTGACGTCTTTGGCCAGATCCAGCCCCTCGAGGCCCACAAACTCGCGCGCCTTGGCAACCAAAGCCTCTGTGTCGAAATTGCCCTCTGGATCATGAGCGATCGCCACGTGGGGCGCGCCTGCCTGCCGGATTGCGCGGGTCAAACGGCGGGTGTCGACCCCCCCGATTGCGATACGACCGCGCGAGGCCAGCCAGTCAGACAGATGCCCAGTAGAGCGCCAGTTGGACGGCTCTGTCGGGTCCCATTTCACAACCATGCCCGCCGCGACCGGATCGCCGGTTTCGTCATCCTCAGGCGTGACACCCGTGTTGCCGATATGGGGGAAGGTGAAGGTTACGATTTGCCCAGCATAAGAAGGGTCCGTCATGATCTCTTGATAGCCCGTCATCGCCGTGTTGAAACACAGCTCTGCGACCGTTTCACCGGTTGCGCCAAATCCGCGTCCGTAAAACAGGGTTCCATCGGCCATAGCAAGGCAGGCAGTCGGTGCTGAATTGGACGCAAGGGTCATGGGGCGAGTCTCCGGGCTGACAAATTGTTGGGAAACTAAGGTTGAACCCAGCGGGCGTCAAGGTCTGGTGCGAAAGTAGAAAGTGTTGAAATACAACAGCTTGGCAATTTTCTTCCGAAGTTGCGCAGACCTTTGCTTTCTTCTATGGTTCAAGGTTCGTATCCGAGACGCATCAAAAGGTGGGCAAACATGCGTGACACGATCAATGAGGCTTTGAAGCAAGCCATGCGCGACAAGGCCAAAGAACGCCTGTCGACTCTGCGTCTGATCAATGCAGCCATCAAGGACATGGACATCTCTTTGCGCGGCGAAGGCCGCGAAGACGGCGCCAGCGACGATGATATTCTGAAGATTCTCGCCAAAATGGTGAAGCAGCGCCAAGAAAGCGCGCGCACCTACGAAGAGGGTGGTCGGCTGGATCTGGCAGAGCGTGAATTCGACGAAATCAAAGTGATCGAAGAATTTCTGCCCCGCCAATTGGAGGAAACCGAAGTGGTGTCCGCCATCGACGCGGCAATTGCGGTGGTCGGCGCAAGCTCGATCCGGGATATGGGTAAAATCATGGGCGAGCTGAAGTCCAAATACACCGGCCAGATCGATTTCGCCAAGGCGGGCCCCATGGTCAAGGACCGTTTAAACCAACTCTGAACAGGTCACATTTCGAACCGAGGAAAAAAATCATCCTTGGTTCGAAATTTTCGCATTTCAGGTCTTGCGCCTGCGAAGATCACATCGTATTCAGCCGCTCACCGTTGGGGTGTAGCCAAGTGGTAAGGCAACTGTTTTTGGTACAGTGTACCGTAGGTTCGAATCCTACCACCCCAGCCATCTTCCTGTCTTGAGCGTTTGCTAGGTGCGGCCAGGCCGTAGTGGCCCAGAATGCCCCCGAAAATGCCCCTGTTCGGGTGTGGCGGGTGTGCCCTTCGCTAGTGCAGCCGCGCCTCACTCACGGGACATAGGAAGCTAGCTACTTAGGAAAGAAGCTTACTGCAGGGAAATAGGTACCAGTAATGGGAGATACCTTCCTTCCACCTATCCCTATTTAGGAAGATCTCATACCTATCATGGTATCCCTGTGTCCTCTCTCGTTCTCCAGGAAGAACCTCATCGCAAAGAGGATCGGGGAAGATCTCACCTCTTTCGATTGACACAGGGAAAGGGGTGCCTGTGAGGTACGTCGTGGTGGTTTGGCAAATCCCGGGTATCGTGTTTGTGGAGAGTTTTAACCATCAGCTATGCGAGTGAGTTGCTAATCCGAAAAACCATCATCCCGATGGATTTCAGGTCAATGTTACAATAACAATCAAAATGGACCAGTCAGATGAGGCTGATTCCTTCATTTGCCTTGGCTATATAGGAAGCTAGAATGCCCAACGACACCACTGTTATTACAGTTGGCCACAATAGCGAGGGCGTCATCAAAGGGTTATTGGATAGTTTACCGTATCACGCAAGCACGATAGTCGTCGACAATGCGAGTACAGATTCAACGTCAAATGTCGCGAATGATGCGGCGCCAGAGGCGAAGATACTTCGCCTAACCAGAAATGAGGGTTTCGGCCGAGCGTGTAATTTCGGAGCAGAATTTGCAGAAACAACTTACCTTTTTTTTGTAAACCCAGATGCCAGATTGGCCCCTGGAACAATTAATGCACTAGAAAACGCCGCCGACCGATTGCCAAACTTTGTGGCGGGCAACCCACTAATGCTCAGCTGCAAAGGCAATGCCCGTATCAAAACTACTTCTATTTTACCTCTCAAGAAAATTCCACGCCCGCAGCTTACTAAAGATAGTGAGCTGGCCGTTCTGTCAGGGGCGGCATTTTTTGTTAAAAAGCAAGATTTCCATGCCGTGGGCGGGTTTGATCCGGGGATATTTCTTTACCATGAAGATCATGATCTCTCGACTAGGTTAGTTTCTGAAGGCGGAAAGTTGTGGCACGTTGCAGGGGCGTCGGCGCTTCACGTTGCTGGTGCAGGGAGTACTCGCTCAACCAAGATTGCGTTTTTCAAAGGTTATCACATGGCTCGATCACGGCACTATGTACTCAAAAAATATAACCAACCCGCGGCAATGCTACGAACAATCGGCCCAGCAATTTTTGGCCTGTTGCTTCCGCATAATTTGCTTTCCGCTCGCCGCAGAGCAAAGCACAAAGGTCAAATAAAAGGTGCATTTTCATCTTTCAGTGATAACGGAAAGTGCTCCCTCTCTTGACCATCGTCCGTGATTTTATTCGTCGCATCCGACTAGCTCGCCATGTGGCATCCAATGGATGGCGATTTGAGTTCCACGGTTTGGAAGTGGAAATCCCTGAAGGAACAGATTCAGCGGTCGCCAATGCTCTAATTAGAGGAAAGTATGAAGCTGAAGAGGCTGAGTTTATCTCCAAATACTTGCCGCCAGATAGGCCCGTTATTGAACTGGGAGGATCATTGGGCATAGTTTCCAGCTTGATCGGATCACTTTTGGATACGGATACGCCTCACGTGATCATTGAGGCGAATGCTGCATTGATCGAGCTTTGCGCACAAAACGCAGGACGCGCTGCGAGCCAAGTATATTGCAAAGCCTTGTCTTATGACGGTCCGACCGCTCCCTTTGTGGTCAAAAGCAACCCTCATACAAGCCGCTTATCCGTTCTTCGGAAATCAGGGGCCAATATAATGGAAGTTGATGCTGTGACCCTGTCCGATCTCTGGAGAGATCTGGGCGCTCCCGACGGATTTACGTTGATCTCTGATATTGAAGGTGCAGAAGTCGCCCTATTAGAGCAAGACATTAAGACTGTTTCTAATGCTGGTCTTGTTATAATGGAGTTACATCCGAGCTTGATTGAAAATGGATCAAGCCTAGTTGAGCAGATAAAAACGACAATGACAGAAGCTGAATTTTTCTTGGTAGAAAAAAAATCTGATGTTTACGTTTGGCGCAAGTGTAAGCAGCCTCACTTGACTGGTCCAATGTGATTGTTATTGCAACATCGGCCTGCAATCCATCGGGATGATGGTTTTCAGGCCGGTGATCCGCTTACGTTCATTTTGGGTCAGCGAGATGAGGCTGCTCAGCGGAGTAACCAGCGCTTCACTGACTTTTGAGATTTTTGTGAGCCCGAATCCCCGGGCATTGCAAGTGTGGCTTGGACTATTTCAACAACCGCATCATTGTCCCAAATGGGTTGGGCCATTTCCGCGTACATAGATAGATCGTCCGAGAATTCGAATGGTTTACCGTCTTGTGTCCAGTTCTTTGCCAATTCGGCATTGCTGGATGAGAAATGTGATAAAAACTCCTGAGCGTCCGCTCGGCTGGGCAGAAACGGCGTTTCGTTGCCGGGCAGCTGTCGCAGAATTGTGTTTCGTTCGTTGAGCGGCACCCCAGCTTGCTTAAGAATAAGTGCTAAAAACAAGTGGTTTCCAGGTAATTTTACATTTGCCCGAAGCGACACTTGCGAAAAGTCCACCCCGACTCGTGTGCTAAAGTCCGCTAAGACATTTCCTTGAGGAAAATGCGAACAGTCGTATTCGACTAGCGTGACAAATTCTTTTCCAAACAAGGGAACCCAAATTTCTGATAGTTTCTTTGCGTAGTCAAAATAAAGCGAAAAATGTGGCTCAAACTTTGGCAAAGAAACAGGGGCATGTCCGTAAAACCAATCAGCAGGAAAATCTAGAACAACTTGTTTGCGATGTGAAATCGCCAACGATTCTTGGCGACGCAGGTAACAAATGATCCGAACCTCATCAAATCGATCAAGCAGCAGAGACGCTAACTCTTGCAAAGCCATTGGATCAAAAATCCAGAAAAAACACTCATCTGAAGTTATATAGGTTGAGACACCAGCCTGAGGACGAAAAAGGCGTTCAGCTTGGTCCATATTTATTGAACACACAACATGCCGACCTTGTCTTCGAGGCTGAATCAAGTGTTTGCCAGGCACACGTATATTTATATACTTGGTATCTTTGGCGGAGTGTTGTTCACACGCCTTCTGTATCGCTGTCGAACCAGTTTTGTGAGAACCAATGTGAAGATAGAGGATATTCATTCAATTGTTATCCAAAAAAGGAAATTCCAGAAAGTACGCCGTTTTGAGCAGCCTCATCTGACTGGTCCATTTTGATTGTTATTGTAACATTGACCTGAAATCCATCG
>NZ_CAXREH010000052.1:0-9747 GCF_964229375.1 Cognatishimia sp. | reverse complement strand
AGACCCGCCGCGTCATAGCCTTCTTCGGTCTCAGAAATCTCGATCAATTGCGGAATCGGCAAATCCTCGATGGGAAGATCCGGTCCGAACCACGGCGACAACAAAGCCCGTTGCTCGTCCGCCGTCAGCGCCCGAGCGCCTGCGATTCCGGGTGTTGTTTCCAAAACGTTCAAGGCCGCCGCGGTTTGCTGTTCAAGTTGCGCCAAAGGTGCCGAAATCCGCAAGGTCGACCCGTTGGCCAGCTCGTCGCCCCACCGCTGCGCCAAACGGCCTGTGGCCATAGACAAAGCCAGAGCAAAGACCACAAGGAACGCCATAGCCGCTGCAGAGAACAGCGTCAGCCGCGCGGTAAACCCGGTCGGCGGCACCATGCGATCCGCCTGTGCATCGCGCGAGAAAAGCGACAGAAAATTGCCCAAAACCCGGTTCATAGATCAGCCCCCGCGGCCTGAACCCGTCGGTTCGCAATACGCAGCACGCGCGTCTGAACCTTGGATTTCGCGGCTCGGATCAGATTCAGATCATGGGTCGCGATCATCACTGTCTTGCCCATTTTGTTCAATTCGATCAGCAACTGCAGCACGCGTTGGGACATATCCCAGTCAACGTTGCCGGTCGGCTCATCCGCCAGCACGATGTCAGGCGACATGATCACAGCCCGCGCAACCGCCGCGCGCTGACGTTCGCCGCCGGACAGTTGCGGCGGCAGGGCCTTGGCGCGATCTCGCAGGCCGACCCAGCTGAGCAGTTCTTTCAGGTTCGCCACCTGCTCGAGGCTGTCGCGGCCAGAAACGGTCAGCGGCAGGGCCACATTGTCCGCCACCGGCAGGTGATCAAGGAACTGGCAATCCTGATGCACCACACCAATCCGGCGACGCATGACCGCCGCGTCATCGCGGCTCATGCCGCGCACGTCCTGCCCGAAAAGCCGCGCGTGACCCGCGGTTGGCGTCAATGCGCCATAGCAGAGTTTCAGGAAAGTGGTTTTGCCGGACCCCGAAGGCCCTGTCAGGAAATGAAAGCTCCCCGGCTGTAGCGCAAGGCTCACCTCTGACAGTAATTCTCCACCGCCATAGCTATAGGCAACATTGTCCAGCTCGATCACGCGTTAGGCCTCATCCGGTCGTTTGCACTCTTGTGCCGCAGGCGGGTGCTAGTTGCAATCTTTCAGACGCAAGCTTTGCCCTTTCAACATGGCCCCAAACACCATATGTTGGCTTCAGAGCATGCTGTCTTGAGGTTTGAGAGACAAATGAGGCTAAACTGCCCGAATTGCGGTGCGCAATACGAAGTACCCATTGATGTGATTCCGGCCGAAGGTCGCGACGTTCAGTGTTCCTCGTGTGGGATCACTTGGTTTCAGGCGCACCCTGACCATGCGGCCGAGCCGGATTTGGATCTGGACATTCCAGCTGCGGAAAATGAATGGGTGCCTGCCCCGGAGGCCGCCGAGCAGCCTGCCGAAACCCAAGCGGACACAAGCACGGCTGGTGTCTCAATGTCGTCAGAGTCGCTTCAGGACACCCTGAAAGAAGCGGTCCGCGCCCAGATGCCCGAAGAAGTCGACAAAGTGATCGCCGAAGAGGTGGAAACACGGATCGACGACAGCCCCTTGGGGGATTTCGAGGCCGAACTGGACGCGCAGCTCGCCAGTGGTGAAGACATCTCCTGGGAGGCGACCCCTGAAACGCCCACCGAGCCCGAGGCGGAATTCGTGCCCGAGCCAGTGCTGGAAACGCCGGCTGAGCCGGAGCCCGCGACTGCAGAAGACCCAGAGCCCGTGTTCGCGCCCGAACCTGAGCCAGAGCCAGAACCCGAGGAAATGGCCGCTCCGGTAACTGACAGCGAAGAGCTATTTGCTCCTGCCGCGGCAGAGTCCATGCGCGGGCGGGCCCGACGTCGCCGCGAAGTTGACCCTGCGGTTGCCGACATTCTTCGCGAAGAGGCCAATCTGGAAGCCGAGGCACGCCGCGCAGAAGAAGGCGCTATCGAGACCCAGCAAGAATTCGGCCTAGAGGCCAGCGAAGAAGACGAAACCGCCAAACGCGCAGGCCAGGCCCGGGCACGGATGGCACGGATGCGTGGGCTGTCAGAAGAGCCCCAGATCTCTGCAGAGCCCGACGAGGATCCCAACGGCTCACGTCGCAACCTGCTGCCAGATATCGAAGAAATCAATTCCACGCTCCGAGCAACCGAAGACAGGGCGCCAGAAGAACTGCCAGACGGTCGCCCAAGTCACTCGCAACGGCGCAGGGGCGGCAACCGGCTGGGCTTTGGGTTCGCTCTTATTCTGATCGCGGCTTTGATGTTCGTCTATGCCCGCCCCGGCACCGTAACGGAACGGTTCCCACAGTTCGCGCCCGCCGTATCAGGCTATGTCAGCTCGGTGGATGACGGCCGGATCTGGCTGGATGTTCAGATGACAAAGCTGATGTTGTGGCTGGACGGCATGTCGTCAGAGGACGCAAGCGGCGAAGCGTAATCAGAACCGGTCCAGCAATCTGCGAAGATAGTTGCGTTCCTGTTCCGGCCGTTCCGTTTCGCCGGAACGTTTGCGGATTTCGTCCAGCAGATCACGCGCGCGACGGTAGACATCTTCGCCTTGCAACAATTGCTCATCACTGCCAACACGGCCCGTGGTGCCCGGATTGCGCCCCAGGGGATCCTGACTTGGCGTGATCGCGCCCTGTTGGGTGCCCTCGCCGCCGTCCTGTTCATTCTGCGCCAAAGCCTCGCCCAGATTGCGCATGCCTTCGCGCAGAGCATTCATGGCTTCGGCCTGTCGATCAATCGCTTCGGCCAACTCGTTTTGACGCAAAGCATCCTCGGCCTGATCCATCGCCTCACCTGCGCGGCCCAAGGCCTCGCGCGCGGCATCGCCCTCGGGTGTCCCCTGTCCCGGCAAGCTTTGTGACTGACGATTCAACTCCTGCCGCAAGGCTTGCTGCTGGTCAGCCAATGCGCCTTCAAGACCCTCACCAGACTCGCCACCGCCTTCGCCCTCGGCATTGCCTTGACCGCCGGTACCGTCATGCGCCTGACCGCGACCCTCGCCGCCGTTGCGACCTTCGTTGTCCTGTGACTGGCCCGCTTGGGCGTTGGGATTGAACTGTTCCTGCAACTCGCGGAAGGCCTGATCCGACAGGCCCTGTTGCTCACGCAGGGTTTCGCCCAGCTCGTTCATGGCTTGTTGCCCCGGAGACTCGCCCCCCTCGCCGCCCTGCGCGACCTGCATGTTTTCCATCATCTCCTGGAATTCCTGCAAGGCCTGCTGGGCCTCGGCCATCCGGCCCTGCTCCATCAGTTCCTGAATCCGGTCCATCATGCTTTGCAGATCATCCTGCGACAGCTCCATCATCTCTTGCTGATCGCGGGAGGCCTGCTGGTTCTGGTCCTGATTTTCGCGTTGTTGCTGGGCCAACTGGCGCATGTAGTCCTGCGTGGCCTCGCGCAGCTCTTGCATCAGCTGGGCGATTTCCTGATCACTGGCGCCGTTCTTCATCGCCTCAGAAAGACGTTCCTGCGCCCGTTGCATGCGCGCCAGAGCATCATCCAGATCACCATCTTCGATCGCAACCGCCAGATCCCACAGATCTTGCGCGATCTCATCTCGTTGCGGCGGTTTTAGTCCCAGACCTGTCTGGGTCTCCAGTCGGCGCAAAATCATCCGAAGCCGCAAGTAATCTGTTTCCTTGCGGAACTGAGTGTCATCTGGCCGGTGACTGACCGCACGCAGGATCTGCGCCACGCGGGGCGCATTGTCGCGCGACCACAACAGATCACGACGCTGCTCGATCAGGGCATTGGCCAATGGATCAAAGAACCGGCGCGCCGGAAGGTCCAGAGTCACCTCGGTGGGTTGGCTTTTCTGCCCGGCGGCATCTTCGATCTGCAACGTCAGGGTCACAGGCAAATGCGCCCAGACATGATCACTGAAATCTTCGATCAGGGTTTCTTCAAAAACATCACGCGGCCCACTGACCGGCAGCGGCAGCATCAGTGAAATCGGGTCGCGCGGCTCTGGGTCTGCCGCCAGCCCATAGCGCCGGTCCAGCTGATCCAAATTCAGCGCGACCTCGGCCGTGCCGCCCAACAGGTCATAGTCGTCACGGGCCTCAAACGGCAAACTCATCTCGCCACGACCTGACACAGTGGCCACACCGGTCACGCGGATTTCGGGCACCGCGTCGGGCACCAGATCAACCTGCCACGCGCGCCCATTCGGGCCTGCGATTTCAAGCGTTCCGTTTTGGCGCAGCTGGAAATCCTGCGCAGCACCCGCGCTGCTGGGCAGCTCTCCTACCCGCGCAGACACCGTTTCCTGCACGGTGAGGGCGCCGATTTCGCCATAAAGACGCAGAATGACCCGGCTGTTGACCGGAACCTGCAGCGCCCCTTCGGGCTGATCATTCAGATAAAGTGTCGGCAATCCGGTATAGCTTGGCGGCTCGACCCAGCCTTCCCAGCTTGCGCCAACAATGCTGGGCGCAATCGGAGAATTGGTGATGTCAGACAGCGAGGACAGCCGCCCAAAACTGCCAAACAGCAGGGCCACCGACAAAAAGATCGCAGCCACAAAGCGCAGCCCGTAAGGATCCAGCGCAGCAATCCGCCAGTCGGGTTTCGGCGGCACCGCTTCGGCGGCTTTTTGCGCCATGCGCGTCTGATGCGCCTGCCAAAGCGCCTGCGTGGCAGGATCCTGCGCACCCATCGCCGGTGCATCCATCAAGGCCTGAACAGGTCGACCCGGCAGGGTTTCATCCAGACGTGCCAACGCATCCGCGCGGCTGGGCCAGCGAACCCGCAAAAGACCACGCACCAAAAGCCAAAGCCCAAGCAAGACCGATACCACCGCAGCGGCCCAAAGGGCCTCGAGCTGCAACATGTCTTGAAGGCCCATCAAAAGGCTGGCCAGCACCACAAAACCAAGTGTCCAAAGCGGCCAGAACGCGCGCACAAGCCGTTCAGACGCGAGCCCCAGACGTGTGAACGCCAGAACCCAACGCAGTCTAGCAGTGTGTCGTGCCATCGGCCCGGTTGGTGCTGTCATGCTCTCAATCCGGTGGCTCTGACGCGTCGCGCGGGCGGGATTGCCCTAGAGCCACTCTGGAATGGTATCTCGATTTATCATTTCGTCAAAGGTCGGTCGTCGGCGGATAACCGCAAATTGATCGCCATGGACCAAAACCTCGGGGATCAGAGGCCGTGTATTGTACTCGCTGGACATCACAGCCCCATAGGCACCGGCAGACCGAAAGGCGATCAGATCGCCAGCAGCGACCTTAGTCATCGTGCGCGATTTGGCGAACGTGTCGCCCGTTTCACAGACCGGACCGACGATGTCATAGCGCGCAGGCTCTTCACCCGGCGCAGGCTCGGCGACCGGCACGATGTCATGATGCGCCTCATACATCGCCGGGCGGATCAAATCATTCATAGCGCCATCAACGATCATAAATTCGCGGTCTTCGCCCTCTTTGACGTAGATCACCTTGCTCACCATGATGCCCGCATTGCCCGCGATCAAACGCCCCGGCTCAATTTCGATCTCGCACCCCAGATGGCCCAGCTCTTCCTTGACCATCGCGCCATATTCCACCGGCAGCGGCGGCGCTTCATTAGAGCGCTCGTAAGGAATGCCCAGCCCGCCACCAAGATCCAACCGGTGAATGTCGTGGCCATCGCTGCGCAGAGTTTCCGTCAGCTCGGCAACCTTGCGATAGGCCAGACGGAAGGGTTCCAGCTGTGTCAACTGGCTGCCGATGTGCACATCGATGCCAATCACTTTCAGCCCCGGCAGCGTGGCTGCATGGGCATAAACCTCGCGCGCACGGCTGATCGGAATACCGAATTTGTTCTCGGATTTCCCAGTGGCAATCTTTGCGTGGGTTTTTGCGTCAACATCCGGGTTCACCCGCACGGTGATCGGCGCGACCATCCCCAATTCAAGCGCCACCTCATTGATAACCGCCATCTCAGGTTCGGATTCCACGTTGAACTGACGCACGCCGCCACTCAGGGCTGCGTGAATCTCGTCGCGGGTTTTTCCAACGCCGGAAAACACGATCCGCTCGCCAGGAACACCTGCGGCCTTGGCACGCGCGTATTCACCGCCAGACACAACATCCATCCCCGCGCCCAGCGCCGCCAGCGTCTTGAGGATCGCCTGATTGCTTGCGGCTTTCATGGCATAGCAAACCAAGTGATCCATCCCCTCCAGCGCCTCGTCAAACAAGCGGAAGTGACGCTCAAAGGTCGCAGTGGAATAGCAATAAAACGGCGTCCCGACAGCGGCGGCTATCTCAGAGACAGGTACGTCTTCGGCAAACAATGCGCCATCGCGATACAGAAAATGGTCCATGCCAGCCCCTTGCAGAAAAACTCGTCCGCCCCTCATAGGCAGAAGCGGCGAGGCTTGCAATCAAAGCAATTTCATCTTGTCAAAAATACTCAAAATCTAAGGCCAGCCTGTCGCGGTCCCCTTAGAAACAAAAACAGTGGCAGCCCGCAGCTGACGCCGATCATGAACGTCGCAGGGATCGCAAGCAGCCCCAGCCACCGACGTTCGGAGATGCACTCGGCCAATATCCAAACCGTCAAAGCAATCGCCGCAATTGTCAGATCCCAAACCAAACCGGACGTGGCATCGTTGACATACCAGGCATCGATCATTGGGCCCAAACTATAGCCATGCTCTTCAAACCAGCTGACAAAATACAGCATCGGATGGATTGCACCCCAAATGGCCAATCCCAGAAAGATAATGCCTAAAACTGAAAACTTGTCCCGCATCTGCACCCGCCTTTCCTGTCAAAAACATGAGACAAAAGCGTGTGAGGTCAAGCAAGGGGAAATTTGGCGCGTTAGAGACCCACAGAGACTGTAACAGGGCCCTTGGCAACGCTGGCCTTACCGCCCAGCGTCACACCAGAGGTTCCGATGCCAACCCCAACAGTTGCACTTGGACGCAGCGGGGCTCCGTCCACGCCGCAGGCGGCCAGAAAGGCCAAAGTTGTTAGGGCTGCAACAAGTCTCATGCCAAAGTTTCCTTCCAGCGTGCGATCTGACTGCGAACCTGGCTCGGCGCGGTGCCTCCATAAGAGGTGCGCGAGGCCACGGAATTCTCAACAGTCAGAACGCTGAACACGTCCTCGGTGATGTCACCATGTACCGATTGCATATCCGCAAGCGACAGATCGGGCAAATCACAGCCGCGAGATTCCGCCATCGCCACCAAAGATCCTGTGACATGGTGCGCATCACGGAACGGCATGTTCAGGGCACGCACCAGCCAGTCCGCAAGGTCTGTCGCGGTCGAGAATCCGCTGCCCGCCGCCGCCGCAAGGCTGTCGCGATTGCCGGTCATGTCCTTGACCATGCCTTCCATCGCGGCCAGCGCCAGCATCAGGTTGTCTGCCGCGTCAAAGACCTGCTCTTTGTCTTCCTGCATGTCTTTGGAATAGGTCAGCGGCAGGCCCTTCATCACCATCATCAGACCGGTGTTGGCCCCAAAGATCCGGCCCACTTTGGCGCGGATAAGCTCTGCTGCGTCCGGGTTCTTTTTCTGCGGCATGATCGAGCTGCCGGTCGAGAACCGGTCAGACAGGGTCACAAAACAGAACTGAGCTGACGACCAGATCACCAGCTCTTCGGACAGGCGGCTGAGGTGCATCGCACAAATGGACGCGGCCCCGAGGAATTCCAGCGCGAAATCACGATCCGCCACAGCATCCAGAGAGTTGGCCGCCGGACGATCAAAGCCCAGCGCCTCTGCAGTCATGTGCCGATCGATCGGAAAAGACGTCCCCGCCAACGCGGCCGCACCCAGAGGGGATTCATTCATCCGTGCCCGCGCGTCGCGAATCCGGCTGAGGTCGCGCCCGAACATTTCGACATAGGCCATCATATGGTGGCCCCAGGTGACAGGCTGTGCGGTTTGCAGATGGGTGAAGCCGGGCATCACCCAATCGGCCCCCTGCTCTGCCTGCGCCAGCAACGCCTTAATCAATGCAACCAGCGCGCCATCGGTCGCATCAAGCTGGTCGCGCACCCAGAGTTTAAAGTCTGTGGCGACCTGATCGTTCCGGCTCCGGCCTGTATGCAAACGTCCTGCGGGCTCGCCAATGATCTCTTTCAGGCGCGCCTCGACGTTCATGTGGATGTCTTCGAGCGCGGTGGAAAAGTTGAAACGTCCGCTATCAATCTCTGACAAGACCGTGAGCAGGCCTTCCCGAATGGCTTCGGCATCACTATCCGTAATAATGCCCGCCTTAGCCAACATGGCCGCGTGGGCCCTGGAGCCGGCAATATCCTGCGCCGCCATCCGCTGGTCGAACCCGATCGAGGCATTGATCGCCTCCATGATTGCGTCTGGTCCAGCGGCAAAACGGCCGCCCCACATCTGGTTCGAGGTCTTGTCAGTCATGTCGTCGCCCTTGGAGGATCTATGGGTATCATTCGTTCTAGCGTGCTTTATATGGCCTTGGCCCTAAGCGCAAATACAGCTTTCGCAGATATCGAAACTGCAAATTCACTGCGGGAAGGCGACATGAAAAAGTTGGTCTTCCACAACGACGCGCGCGAGATCAGCGACGCGGCCTTTGTCACCAAAGACGGCGAAGGCGCACTTCAGGATTTCGCAGGTAAACATATCCTGCTGAACTTCTGGGCCACTTGGTGCGCCCCCTGTCGTAAAGAAATGCCGATGCTGTCAGAGCTGCAGACCGAGCTTGGGGGCGACAACTTTGAGGTTGTCACCATCGCCACCGGCCGCAACTTGCCGCCTGCGATCGATAAGTTCTTTCAGGACATCGGGGTCGAAAACCTGTCCAAGCACAGAGACCCGAAAATGGACATCGCGCGCGACATGAGCGTGTTCGGCCTGCCTGTCACGGTCATCATTGATCCTGAAGGCAACGAAATCGCACGCCTGCAAGGCGACGCCGATTGGTCCAGCGACAGCGCCAAGGCTGTGTTGAACGCGCTGATCGAGACCGAGGCCGCAGACAGCTAAATCCACTCCGGTTAACGGCTTTTTCACAGCTTCGGCGCAAGCTTCTTGCACAACAGTAAGAGGCTTGCATGGATCTGCGCGAAAAAGCACTGGACGCCGCCCGCCGCGGCTCCCCTTTGGACAAGGCCGTCACGTTGCGTGACCAGAACGTGCTGGATATGGTGCGACAGGCGATTGCGCATCAAGAGGTGGTTTTGGCGTTTCAACCCGTTGTCGCGCCACGGCACCTGAATCACCCCAAGTTTCACGAAAGCTTGCTGCGCGTGTTGGACGACACCGGTCGGGTGATTCCTGCCCGCCAGTTCCTGCCGCATATTGTGCACAGCGAAATCTCGCGCGAATTGGACTGTCTGGCGCTGGATCTCAGCCTGAGGCAACTGGCCGCACATCCAGACCTTAGTCTGTCGGTCAATATGTCCGCCCGCTCGATTGGCTATCAGGCGTGGAAGGATCTGTTGACCAACGCGCTTAAACGTCGACCCGATTGCGCACGTCGCCTGATCCTAGAGATTTCGGAGCCTTCGGTAATGGAACTGCCAGAGCTGGTGATGGACTTTATGAGCGAGCTGCAACCGCAGGGTATTGCCTTTGCACTGGATGACTATGGCTCTGGGCCGACGTCTTATAAGCTGCTGAAAGACATGTTCTTTGACGTCATCAAAGTGGATGGCGGCTTTACAACCAAGATCCATCAGGACTCTGAAAATCAGGTCTTGGCGGGCGCGATTGCACAA
>NZ_CAXREH010000051.1:0-10404 GCF_964229375.1 Cognatishimia sp. | reverse complement strand
GTGGCAGAGTTCTAAGCGCAAATTAAGAGGATTTTGCGTGGCTTTTCGGGAATCCTTGCCTGACTCAAAACACCTTCCGAGGCTTCGCTATGATTAAGACACCTTATCTTCTGTTCCTGGGCGACGCGCCTGACATGCTTGCTGCAAAAGTTGCGATTGGTATTCGCGATTGGCGTCCGGAAAATGCGGTTGGACAAATCAGCCTTGAAGGCTGTGGCGCCGACCTTGGTCTGACAGAAATGACCCTGGACGAAGGCCTGGCCGCTGGCGCGAAAACGCTGGTTCTGGGCGTGGCCAATCGTGGCGGTGTGATTTCTCAGAAATGGAAAGACGTTCTGATTTCCGCGCTGGAAAAGGGTTATGATCTGGCATCTGGCCTGCACAACCTGCTGCGCGATGAGGCTGACCTCGTGGCCGCCGCCGAAGCCAATGGCCGCATGTTGCACGACGTGCGCGTGCCGACCGTTGACTATCCGATCGCAACTGGTGTGAAGCGCAGCGGCAAACGCTGTCTCGCCGTTGGCACCGATTGTTCCGTTGGTAAAATGTACACCGCAATGGCGATGGATGCAGAGATGCAGAAACGCGGTCTGAAATCCACATTCCGCGCCACAGGTCAGACCGGTATCCTGATCACCGGTGGCGGTGTTCCACTGGACGCTGTGATTGCAGACTTTATGGCGGGTTCGGTTGAATATCTGACCCCAGACAATGATGACGACCATTGGGACATGATCGAGGGGCAGGGTTCTTTGTTCCACGTGTCCTACTCTGGTGTGACCATGGCCTTGGTGCATGGCGGTCAGCCAGATGCGCTGATCCTGTGTCACGAGCCAACCCGCGATCACATGCGTGGTTTGCCAGGGTACAAGCTGAAATCCCTTTCCGAGCTGCGTGATGTTGCACTGACTTTGGCGCGCGTTGCGAATGCTGATGCGCAGGTCGTTGGCATTTCGATCAACACTCAGCACCTGAACGACGAAGACGCTCTGGCCTATTGTGCCAAGGTCGAAGACGAGATGGGCTTGCCGACAGTCGATCCATATCGCCATGGCGCCGGCCGTCTGGTGGACGCTCTCGCAGCGATCTGATTTAACTTCGCTGGTGAGGCACTTTGCGCAGGCAGGGTGCCTCCGGCGGGAGTATTTTTGACAAGATGAAAGCGGGGAGCAACGCTTTGGAAATTTCCGTAGCTCGGGACGTCTTTAAGCTGGCGCAGGTGTTTCGCATTGCACGTGGGGCCCGCACCGAGGCGCAGGTTCTGACCGTTAAGGTCACAAAGGATGGTGTGACAGGCTGGGGCGAATGTGTGCCTTATGCGCGTTATGACGAAACCCTTGAGTCTGTGACCGCCGAGATCGAAGGGCTGCCTGCGGAGTTTACCCGTGGCGAGCTGCAAGATCTGCTGCCCGCGGGTGCTGCGCGCAACGCCGTTGATTGTGCGTTGTGGGATCTGGAAGCCAAGACCGCTGGGAAACCTGTTTGGGAATTGGCAGGTCTGCCTGCACCCAAGCCTGAAATCACCGCATATACCCTGTCGCTGGATGAGCCAGAGGCCATGGAGGCGCAGGCGCGCGAGAATGCGCACCGTCCGTTGCTGAAGATCAAGCTGGGCACGCCTGACGACATGCCGCGCCTTGAAGCGGTGCGTCGCGGCGCACCGGATGCCACCATCATTGTGGATGCCAACGAGGGCTGGACAGCCGAGGCCTATGCCGAGCTTGCGCCGCATCTGGTGCGACTGGGCGTGGCGCTGGTAGAGCAGCCTGTACCGGCGGGCGACGACGACGCGCTGATCGGGATGGACCGCCCTGTGCCTGTCTGTGCCGACGAGAGCTGCCATGACCGCACAAGCCTGCCCAAACTGGCGGGCAAATATGACGTTGTGAACATCAAGCTCGACAAAACCGGCGGGCTGACCGAGGCGCTGAAGCTGCGTGATGCGGCGTTGGCTGAGGGCTATGATGTGATGGTGGGCTGTATGGTTGGCTCGTCCCTTGCGATGGCGCCTGCTGTGCTGGTTGCGCAGGGTGCGCGCGTAACAGACCTTGACGGTCCGCTGCTTCTGGCCGAAGACCGGACCGAAGCCTTGAAATTTGATGACTCTGGGGTGCATCCGTCGACAGCGGCGCTCTGGGGCTAGACCGAACGGAGACTAAAATGACCCGCACCGTGTTTGTAAATGGCGAGTATGTGCCAGAAACCGAAGCCAAGATTTCGATCTTTGATCGTGGATTTTTGATGGCGGACGCGGTCTATGAGGTCACGTCGGTTCTGGGCGGCAAGCTGGTGGATTTCGAAGGCCACGCGGTGCGTCTGGAACGCTCTTTGAAAGAGCTGGACATGAGCGCGCCCTGCACCAAGGACGAACTGCTTGAGATCCACCGTAAGCTGGTTGAGATCAACGAGATCGATGAAGGCCTTGTCTATCTGCAGGTCACGCGTGGCTCGGACGGCGATCGGGATTTTGTGTTCCCGGATCCCGAAACCACGGCGCCGTCGCTGGTTTTGTTCACCCAAAACAAGCCAAGTCTGGCCAACAACCCCACGGCGCAAAAAGGCGTTAAGGTGATTTCGATTGATGACATCCGCTGGGGACGCCGGGACATCAAGACCGTGCAGCTTTTGTACCCGTCCATGGGCAAAATGATGGCCAAAGCCGCCGGTGCGGATGACGCGTGGATGATCGAGGACGGCTATGTCACCGAAGGCACGTCCAACAACGCTTATTACGTCAAAGACGGTAAGATCGTGACCCGCCCGCTGTCCAACGACATTCTGCACGGGATCACCCGCGCTGCGGTTCTGCGTTTGGCGGAAGAGGCGCAGATGCAGGTTGAAGAGCGTCTGTTCACCATCGATGAGGCGAAAGAGGCGGACGAAGCCTTTACCACTTCTGCCTCGGCCTTTGTGATGCCGGTTGTCGAGATCGACGGCGTGGCACTTGGCGACGGCACGCCTGGCGCATTGGCAAAGCGTCTGCGCGAGATTTACTTGGAAGAGGCGCGCGCGAAAGCGATCTGATCCAGTTTGCCAGTGAAAACCCCAAGGGGGCTCTGATTTAGGGCGCCTTTTTCTATGTGAACCGGACCTGACTGTGGTTGAGATAGGTCTCGCCCGGTCGCAGGACGGCGGATGGGAAACTCGGGTGGTTGGGTGCATCTGGCCAGATCTGCGGCTCAAAGGCGATGCCGCAATAGGGGCCGTAGGGTGCGCCCAGAAGCCCTGCGTCCTCGGTTTGCATCTGCGGAGCGTTGTAGACCTGAAGCCCGGGTTGATTGGACCACACCTCAAGGCTGCGACCCGATGTGGTGCTGTTTAGCGTCGCATTGCGCTGCAATGTCGTGCCGTCGGCGTCAAAGCAGAAGCACACATCCAAGGGGGTGCTGTTGGCGGCGCGCGGGGTGCGGAAATCCATGTGCTCCTCAGCCGTTTCGACATGCCCCAAAGGAATACCAGCCGTCCCCACGGGGACATAAAGCTGCGATGGGATCTGCAGCATCTGGTTTTCTATGGCCGCGCTGCCGTCCAGATTGAAATAGCTGTGAGGGGCCAGATTGCACAGTGTTGGCTTGTCGCTGTGGCCCGTGATCTGGATGTCGAGCGTTGCATTGGGCAGAAGTGTGTACTGGCACTGAAGGTGCAAAGCGCCGGGGAACCCCATGTGACCATCGGGCAATGTCAGGCTGAGGGACAGGACATCCGCTTGGTGGTCTTCAACCTGCCAGATCTGGCTTGAGCATCCGTCTGATCCGCCATGAAGGTGGTTGTCGCCATCATTTTGGTCGAGCTGTACCGTGTGGCCATCAAGGTCAAAACGGCCACCGCGAATGCGATTGGCGTATCGTCCGACAATTGCGCCCAGATATCCGGGATTTGTCGCATAGGTCTGAATGTCGCGATAACCAAGAACCAAAGGCGGCGCGTGCCCCTCAAGGCGCAGATCCCGAAGGGTTGCGCCCAGTGTCAGGATCTTCGCGCTCAGCCCATGGGCCGCAAGGGTCAGCTCTTGCACCTTGCGACCGTCATCCAGAATGACCGTTGTCTGGCCGTGCGCGTCAGCCATCCTTACCGACGTTTTCAGCAAAGCTTTGTTGAAACTCGGCTTGCTGCGCAGGGCTTGCGTCGGTTTGATAGTTGGCTTTCCACTCGTCCATGGTCATGCCGTAGAAAATCTCGCGCGCTTCCATTTTGTCCATCTCGATGCCACGGGCGTTTGCGGCTTCTTGGTACCAGCGGCTTAGGCAGTTGCGGCAAAAGCCTGCCAGATTCATCATGTCGATGTTCTGCACGTCGGTGCGTTGCTCCATCAGGTGCGCGCGCAGGGTGCGAAAGGCTGCGGCTTCTAGTTCGATGCGGGTTTGGTCGTCCATGTCTGGCTCCGTTTTAGCTGTGTTCACAGGCCGCTTTCGGCCAGCGCGTCGGTTAAGACAGGCGCGAGGCGGTTTGCCCAGTCGCGCTGTCCTGTTTCCTCTGAGATAAGATCCTGCCGGACCTCGATCAAGCAGTTCACACGCCCTGGCGTGACGGCATGGCGATCCACGGCGTCGCCGGGCAGGTGACCGAAATAGGGCTCGTTGTCGCCCACAGTCAGGTCATGTTCTTGGGCCAGACGTTTGATCACATGCGGCCCGAAATTACGCTTGTCATAACCATCGGCGTGTAAGATCGCGACCTCCCAAGGGCGCGGTGGGCGGCCCTTTAGCTGCGGCGAAAAGCTGTGCATCGCCACCACGATAGGATCTTCGCGTTCGGCCAGAACCTGTGTGACGGCGTCATGATAGGGGCGATAATAGGCAGCGATGCGCCGCGCTTCTTCAGCGTCGTCAATCTCGCCGTTTGCCGGAATTATTGTGCCGTCATAGAGGCGCATGATCAGCGTCGGGTCGATCTCGCCCCGATTGGGGTCAATCACCAAGCGCGAAAAATTCGAGCAAATTACCGGTGCGTCCAGCAAGTCACCCAAATGCAGCGCTACGCCTTTGGCGCCGATGTCATATGCGATGTGGCGGTTCATGTCGGCATCGTCTAAACCCAGATCACCGCCGTTGATGTCTTGCGGAACTGTATTCGCTGCGTGGTCGACCGTGATAACCCAGCGCGACGGTCGGTCAGCGCCGGTAATGTAGAATGGCTGATATGTCATGAGGCTGTAGCTTCCTTCCGCTAGCTGTCTAGGCGCGGTTCAGCCAAAATGGAATTGCGTATTGGCGCATTGCGATATAGTTAGCGGTAACATTTGGCCGCTGCAAGATAAGAGAGCAGGTATGAGACGTTTAAGAAATGTAAAGATTGTTGCCACTTTGGGTCCAGCATCAAGCACCTATGAATCGATCAAAGCCCTGCATGAAGCTGGTGCGGATGTGTTCCGCCTGAACATGAGCCACGGGTCGCACGACGAGATCGCCGAGCGTCACAAAATCATCCGTCAGATCGAAGACGAGCTTTCCAGCCCGATCGCCATTCTGGCAGACCTTCAAGGCCCGAAACTGCGCGTTGGCACCTTTGCCAATGACGCCGAGGATCTGGTCGAAGGCGCGAAGTTCCGCCTGGATCTGGACGAAGCTCCCGGCGACATCAATCGCGTGTGCCTGCCTCACAAAGAGATCTTTGCGGCCCTGAAACCTGGTGCGAACCTTCTGGTCAACGACGGCAAGATCCGTTTGCAGGTCGAAGACTGCGGCGACGATTATGCCAATTGCGTTGTGACCACCGGTGGCACGATCTCTAACCGCAAGGGTGTGAACGTGCCTGATGTGGTGCTGCCTCTGGCGGCGCTATCGGCCAAGGATAAGAAAGACCTCGAGTTTGTTTGTGAACTGGGCGTCGACTGGCTTGCGCTTTCCTTTGTACAGCGTCCGGCAGATGTTCTTGAGGCGCGTGAAATGGTGCGCGGGCGAGCGTCTGTTCTGTCCAAGATCGAAAAGCCTGCTGCGGTTCAGGACTTTGATGCCATCTTGGATGTGTCTGACGGGATCATGGTTGCCCGCGGAGACCTTGGCGTTGAGCTGCCAGTACAAAACGTACCGCCCATTCAGAAACGCTTGATCCGTCGCTGCCGCCGCGATGCAAAGCCGGTGATCGTTGCGACGCAGATGCTGGAGAGCATGATCGAAAGCCCGATGCCGACACGGGCCGAGGTCTCGGACGTTGCGACGGCGATCTATGAGGGTGCGGATGCGATCATGCTCAGCGCAGAATCCGCCGCAGGTGAGTACCCCATCGAAGCGGTTACGACGATGAACAACGTCGCCATCGAAGTTGAAAGCGATGACACCTATCGTGAGATCATTGAAGCCAGCCGTCACGTGAAAGGCGAAAGCGTTGCGGACGCGATCGTTGCTGCGGCCCGCGAGATTGCGGAAACCACTGAAATCAGTGCGATTTGTTGCTTCTCTCAATCTGGTACGACCGCGTTGAAAGTGGCGCGTGAACGTCCTCGGGTTCCAATTGTTGCGATGACCAGCCGTCGTGGTACTGCGCGCCGTCTTGCGCTGACATGGGGCACGACCACCGTGATCACCGAAGAGTTCAACCGGTTCAAATCGTCGGTTCTGGCCTCGGTTGGGGCTGTCAAACGGATGGGGCTTGCAACCGAGAAGGATCAGGTTGTTGTGACCGCCGGTGTTCCGTTCAACATTCCGGGCACAACCAACATTCTGCGGGTTGCACCTTGCGATGAGCGTTTGATTTACGCCAGCGAACCGGAATAGTCTCGGAAGGACACAAACCTTCGGAGTACGAATGACCCCAGATCTGTTCCTGACACTTGGCTTGTGTCTCGCAGTTTTGACCATTCCTATGTATCTTTCGGCCTTGGCGGACAGCCGCTCGCCAAGGCTTTCTCTGCTGTCGGCCATTCTGGCGATTGGCTGCATCGCCTATGCCATGTCGGCCAAGCCCAGCGGCTATACGCTGCAAGAGGTGCCTGCGGTCGTGATTGATGTGCTCGCAGGCCTCGTAAAATAAGCGAAAAACCCCTTGCCCCTGACAGATTCGCCGCGTATACGGCGCCTCTATCGCGTGGCCGGCTGGATGGCATGCCGAGTCGCGTCTGTACCGACGACTTAAGAAGGAGACGGAAATGCCTAAGATGAAGACCAAATCGAGCGCCAAGAAGCGCTTTAAGATGACGGCAAGCGGCAAGGTCAAGGCTGGCCAGGCTGGTAAGCGTCACGGAATGATCAAGCGCACCACGAAGTTTATTCGTGATGCACGCGGCACCACCACCCTGTGTGAGGCCGACAGCAAGATCGTCAAAAAATACATGCCGTACGCACGCTAAGGAGCCTGAGATATGTCCCGCGTTAAAGGTGGTACCGTAACCCACGCCCGTCACAAGAAAATCGTCAAAGCGGCAAAAGGCTATTATGGCCGTCGCAAGAATACCTTTAAGGTCGCGTCCCAAGCGGTCGATAAGGCAAACCAATACGCAACTCGCGACCGTAAGAATCGTAAGCGTAATTTCCGCGCGCTGTGGATCCAACGGATCAACGCAGCTGTGCGTGCGCATGACGAAGCTCTGACATATTCCAAATTCATCAACGGCCTGAATCTGGCTGGTATCGAAGTAGACCGTAAGGTTCTGGCGGACCTCGCAGTTCACGAACCAGACGCGTTTGCTGCGATCGTTGATCAAGCGAAAGGCGCTCTGGCCGCTTAAGAGCTGCTGGATCCCAAAGAATTTGAACGCCGCGTGGATCCCACGCGGCGTTTTTCGTTTGGCGCAGGGCAATCCCGTGGTTAGGTGTTCAGACGCTCGGAGGCTGTGCATGTGCACCCGAGCCACCGGAGGCGCCGCGTGCATCACAAAGACTTTGTTTCAAATCTTGGCTCAAACGATCTGATAGAGCTGCAACGCCGCGACACAGGCGCCGGACTTCGTCATTTGCTTGGACATGCGGCCGTCATCCTTGGCCTTGCCGCCTTTGTTTGGCTGAAGCTGCCGCTGTGGCCTTTGGCAATGCTGCCGCTTGGGATTGCGCTGGTATTTCTCTTTACGCTGGAACATGAGGCGACCCATAAGACCCCGTTTCGCGCTGAGTGGCTTAACGAAGCGGTCGGTCACGTGGCGGGTGCGCTCATTTTGCAGCCGTTTCTGTGGTTTCGATATTTCCACATGGCGCACCACCGGTTCACCAATATTCCCGACAAGGATCCGGAACTTTTGGCAGGGCACAAGCCCGACAGCAAGGCGGCCTATGTCTGGCACGTCAGTGGTATGCCCTATTGGATCGGCATGGTGAAACAGCTTGTGGGCAATGCACTTGGCCGTGACCCCGGCGATTTCGTGCCGCGCGGCGCGCGCAAAAAGGTGATGCGCGAGGCGCAAATTCTGGTGGGGTTTTACGTTGCAGCGGCCGCGAGCATTTTTGTCTCGGATGTCTTGATCTGGATCTGGGGCGTGCCGCTGTTGCTGGGGATGCCGTTTCTGCGCCTGTATCTGTTGGCGGAACACGGGCGCTGCGCTTTTGTGTCCAACATGTTTGAAAACACACGCACGACCTATACCAACCGCATCGTTCGCTTCTTTGCGTGGAATATGCCGTATCATGCGGAGCATCACACACTGCCAAACGTGCCGTTTCACCGCTTGCCAGAGGTGCACACGCGGATGCAGGGGCATCTTTGCGAGACGTCTGACGGCTATATCGCCTTTACCTCAGAAAGCCTGAGAGCACTGAAATAGAACGCAAAGAACCAGGCAAAAAATTTTTTTGCGAAGATTGTCGATTTCCGGCTTCGTCAAACGTCTGGTACACAGAAAGGCAACAAAACCTTTCCTAAGTCGGATGTGCCGAGGCCAAAACGCGGCTGTGGCATATGCAGAGTTTAACCCGTGCGTCGCCCCAGAGTTCGCGACATTTGAAAGGAACACAACATGCAGTTCATGTGCTTGATCTATAACGCAGAAGACAACGGCCCCCAGCCCGGCACCGAGGAGTTCGGCCCCTATATGCAGGGCTATATGGACTTCACCGAAGAGGTTCGCGAGGCGGGCAAATTGGTTGGCGGCGAGGCGCTTCAGTCGGTGGCGACCGCGACGACGGTGTCTGTACGGAATGGGAAAACAGAATTCGTAGATGGCCCGTTCGCTGAAACCAAAGAGCAGCTGGGTGGATACTATATTCTGGATTGCAAAGATCTTGATGAGGCGCTGCATTATGCAGCCAAGATCCCGGACTCTGCCTATGGCCGTGTCGAAGTGCGGCCTGTGATGATTTTTGACTGATCCCAAATGCTGCCCCCGGTCCAGACACAGGCCTTGATCACGCGGCTCATCCGCGAGGACTGGGGGCGTCTTTTGTCTTCTCTTGTCGCGACTACGGGCGATTTTGCCTTGGCCGAAGACAGCCTTCAGGATGCCGTTGTAACGGCTCTTGAGGTCTGGCCAAAGCAGGGCGCACCCAAAAACCCTGACGCGTGGCTGATTACGGTTGCGCGTCGCAAGGCGCTGGACCGCCTTCGGCGCAGCTCTGTTGCGGATCGCAAGTCGGCGGATCTGGCGATGTGGTTGTCGCAGCACCAGTCAGACCCAGAGGACCGGGACATGACAATCCCAGACCATCGGTTGGAAATGATTTACTCCTGTTGTCACCCTGCGCTGGAAGAGAAATCGCAGGTGGCCCTGACCCTGCGTGCGTTGGGTGGGCTAAGTACCGAAGAGATCGCGCGATCTTTTCTGGACAAACCGGCGTCCATGGCCGCGCGCCTCACACGGGCCAAGAAAAAGCTGAGCGCTGGTGGAGTCGGGTTCAAATTACCCGAGGCGCAGGACATCGATGCCCGCACCGAGGCCGTTCTGCGCGTGGTCTATTTGATTTTCACCGAAGGGTGTCACGCCACGAACGGCGAGATGATGCGCGAAGCGCTTGTGCAAGAGGCGATCCGGCTGGGCCGTATTCTGGTGGCGTTGTTGCCCGATCATGCCGAAGCCAAGGGGCTGTTGGCCTTGATGCTGCTGTCTGACAGTCGCCGCCTGACACGCCGCGGCGAGGACGGGCAGTTTGTGCCGCTGGAATCTCAGAATCGCGCGCGCTGGAACCGGGCGCGGATCACCGAGGGCATTGCTTTGACCGAGGCGGCTTTGACGCAAGGCCCCGCCGGTCGTTATGGCATGCAAGCTGCGATTAGTGCTGTACATGCGCAGGCCCCCGCGTTTTCTCAGACGGACTGGCCGCAGATCGTCGCGCTCTATGACGTTTTGTACCAACGATTTCCAAATCCGGTTCTGCGGGTCAATCAGGCGGTTGCCCTGTCCTATGCCGAAAGCCCCGAGGCAGGTCTGCGCCTTTTGTCATCAGTGCAGGACGCGGGAAAACTGGATCGCTATCAGCCCTTTCATGCCTGCCGCGCAGATCTGTTGGCGCGTCTGGGGCGTCATCGCGAGGCGGCCGAAAGTTA
>NZ_CAXREH010000050.1:0-19066 GCF_964229375.1 Cognatishimia sp. | reverse complement strand
GCACAAGCCTGCCGCGACAGTGGCATTGCGATCATGATGGGGGCGCCAAACATCATGCGGGGCGGGTCTCACTCGGGCAATGTCTCGGCATTGGAACTGGCTGATTTGGGCCTCTTGGACATTGTGTCTTCTGACTATGTTCCAGCAGCGTTGCTGCAATCCGCCTTCCGCTTGGCCAAACTTTGGGATGATTTGCCGCGTGCGGTTCAAACGGTCACCAAAGCGCCCGCGCGGGCCGCAGGACTGATGGATCGCGGTACGCTTGAGGCGGGTATGCACGCAGATTTGCTGCGCATTCGTCCGCTGCGGGACATTCCGGTCGTCCGTGGTGTCTGGAGCCATGGGCGTCAGGTGGGTTAAGCCCTTGTAATCTGTGCGTGGGCAGGACATTTTTGGCGCATTCGATAAAGAAGCGCCCATGTCCTCTCACGCCTCAGACACGCCCGTCATTTTGCCCCTTGGCCTCACGGCTTTGATCGTGCGCTTTGGTCTAAAGGCACGGCCAGAGCTGACGGTGGCGGTGCGCGCCTTTGTGACTGATCTTGAGGGGGATCCCATTGATGAGGTGACCCAGATCGCCGGGTCTCTGACCACAGTCATGGTGGAATTCGCGGGCGGCTCGGATGTGCGTGCACGTGTGCAGGCGGCCTTGCAGGCGCGGCTCTCGCGTCGCGATTGGAGCACGGTTGCGCGGCCTGATCCGCTGCGGCGCTGGACAATCCCGGTGGCGTTTGGCGATGCGTTTGGACCTGACTTGTCCAAGGCTGCGCAGGCGGCGGGGATGACGGAAACCAATGCCGTTGAGGATCTCTGCGCAACCGAGGTCGAGGTTTTAACCCTTGGGTTTGCGCCCGGGCAGGCCTATCTGGGCTTTCTTGATCCCCAGTGGAACATCCCCCGTATGGCCGAGATCAACCCGTCGGTCCCGGCGGGCGCCTTGATCCTTGCGATCCGGCAACTGATTGTATTCACGAATGAAAACCCAACTGGCTGGCATCACATTGGCCAAACCGGGTTCCTGCCGTTTGTGCTCGACCGTACGGATCCCATTTTGTTGCGCGGCGGAGATGTACTGCGGTTTGCGCCCGTCAGTGCCTCAGAGATGAGCGATAGGCTCGCCAACAATCCAGATGGTTTGGGCGGCGCCAAGCTGGAGGTTTTGCGGTGAGCGTTCTGTTTCACGGCAACGGTCCGGCCATCAGCATTCAGGACTTGGGACGCCCCGGCCAGATTGCGGCCGGGTTGTCGCGCGGCGGTGCGATGGACCGGCTTGCGCTGTTTGAGGCGGCCGCTCTGCTGCAAGCGCCACAGGTTTTGCCCGCCCTTGAGGTGCCGGGATTTGGCGGGGCTTTCACCTTTCAGACCACAACACGCATCGCGCTGACCGGCGCGCCGATGGCCGCGACGCTTGATGGCAGCACATTGGCGTGGAACCGCACCCATCTTATTCCGGCAGGGGCCAAATTGACGCTAGGGGCCTGTGTGCATGGCAGCTATGGCTATGTGACGTTTGCCGGAGGGATTGAAAGCCCGGTGCATCTTGGCAGTCAGGCGGCGCATCTGATGGCGGGCATTGGGCAGGTTTTGTCGCCAGGCGCAGAGATCTGTATCGGTGCCGATCCGGACCATGATGCTGCCCAAATGGGGCTGGTGCCGGATGCACGATTGGACGGCGGCGTCTTGCATGTGGTGGCTGGTCCGCAGACCGACCTGTTTGAGACCGAAACCCAGCAAGCGTTTTTTGCTGCGACCTTTACAAAGTCAAACAGAGCAAACCGACAGGGCATCGGACTGGATCATCCGTCGTTAAAGTTTGGAACAGATCAGGCCGCAGGACTGGCCTCAGATTTCATTATGCAGGGCGACATCCAGCAAACAGGGGACGGGGTGCCCTATGTGCTGATGGCCGAATGTCAGACCATGGGGGGCTATCCTCGTATCGGAACGGTGATCCCCGACGATCTGCCCAAGCTGGCGCAGGCGCAGCCGGGAAAGCCGTTTACCTTCAAGCTGATATCCCGCGACGATGCCGAGTCGCGATCCAAGTCTGAGGCTGATATCCTGAAAGGGCTTCGCGCAAAGGTCGCGCCGGTGGTTCGAAACCCTGCCGACATGAGCGACCTTCTCAGCTATCAATTGATCAGCGGCGTCACAGCGGGACATGATCCGGAGGACTAGATGACAAAAGTAGACCTGAATGCAGATATGGGTGAAAGCTTTGGTCCCTGGCCGATGGGCAATGACGCCGCTCTGTTGAAGATTGTCACAAGCGCGAATGTGGCTTGTGGCTGGCACGCAGGCGACGCGGATACGATGGCGGCGACTATGACGCTTGCGCGCGACAGTGGCGTTAACATTGGGGCCCACCCGGGGTTCGCAGATCTGCAAGGTTTTGGCCGTCGCCGGATCAAGCTTGCTCCGAAAGAGCTGGAAAACCTCGTTATTTATCAATTGGGTGCGGCACAGGCGACAGCGTCTGCGCTTGGCACGAAACTGCGCCACCTCAAGCTGCACGGGGCGCTGGCCAACATGTGTGCCGAAGACGAAGACATGGCACACGCCGCCTATGCCGCGGCGCTGAAGGTGGATCCAGACCTGACCATTATGGCCATCGCCGCTACGGCTCAGGAACGCGCGGTGCGGCGGTTGGACTGTCAGTGGGTCGGCGAAATCTTTGCGGATCGGGCCTATGAAGACAGCGGGCTATTGGTGGATCGCAGCAAAGAGGGCGCGGTAATTCATGACCCAACTGAGGCCTCAGAGCGGGTGTTGAAAATGGTCGAGGACCAAGCGATCTATGCGCAGTCGGGCCTGAAGATCCCGACCAAGGTCGACACGATTTGCCTGCATGGTGACGGTAAAACCGCCGTTCAGATTGCACAGACCTTAAAAGACAATTTGACCCGCGCCGGCGTCGAGATCAGGCCTTTCTAGACCTCGAACGTCAGACGCAGCCCGTCATAGGCCGGCACAATATGGTCCGCAGTTTCCGCGGCCACTGTGTCATAGTCCAGATCCACATGCATGTTCGTCAGAACTGCACGTTCTGGGGCAGCGCGTTCGATCCATTCCAGGCTGTTGTCCAAATGCGAATGCGACGGATGCGGCGCGCGGCGTAGCGCGTCCAGGATCCAACATTTCAAGCCGCCAATCTGCGCCCATGCATCCTCGGAAATGTCTGAAACATCAGGCATATAAAGGACATCGTTCACCCGAAACCCAAGTGCTTCGATGCTGCCGTGTTCTACCTCAATCGGGGTCAAGGTGATGTCGCCTCCGGCACCCGAGATCGTGACGTCGCCGTCGATCCCAAACAGATCCAGAATGGGCGGGTATGGCGAGTTGGGCGGTTGCACAAAGGCATAGCCAAATCGCGACAAAAGCGCGTCCTGCGTCGGCCCATCGGCCCAGACTTTGACGCGTTCGCGCATGTTGAAAACGATCATGCGCAGATCATCGATGCCGTGCACATGATCGGCGTGCGAATGCGTATAGACCACGCCATCGATATGGCCGACATTCTCGCGCAGCAGCTGCTGACGCATGTCTGGCGAGGTGTCGATCAGAACGGTGGTGGTGCCGTCGGGCGTCGTGCGCTCGATCAGCAGCGAGCAGCGTGTGCGCCAGTTTTTGCTGTTGTTTGGATCGCAGTCGCCCCAGATGCCGCCAAGCCGCGGCACGCCGCCAGAGCTGCCGCATCCCAGAATGGTGAAGGTCAGCGTGCCGGTCATGCAGCACTCGCTTTGTTCAGCGCGGCTTTGGTAAACAGACGCTCAAAGTTGGCCTCGGTTTGGGCGGCAAATTCCGGATAGCCCATGCCAAAAACCTCGGCGCCCACCCGTGCAGTATGCGCAACATAGGAAGGCTCGTTGCGCTTGCCGCGGAAGGGCGGGGGCGCAAGATATGGCGCATCGGTTTCCACAAGAATGCGGTCCACCGGAGCCGAGGCAAAGATGTCGCGCAGCTCTTGGCTTTTGGGAAAGGCCGCGATGCCTGACATGGAGAGATAAAACCCAAGGTCTAGGGCCGCTTTGCCCAACTCTGCAGACGAGCTGAAACAATGCATGACGCAGGAATAAGGCGCGTTGGCGTATTCTTCGCCTAGGATACGGGCCATATCATCGTCGGCGGCGCGGGCGTGAATAATCAGCGGCAGGCCCGTTTCCTGCGCGGCTTGAATATGCACGCGCAACGACTCTTTCTGAATCTCGGCCGAGTCCGCAGTATAGTGATAATCTAGCCCGGTCTCGCCAATGCCAACGAATTTAGGATGGGCAGACAATGCCACAAGCTCGTCGACCGTGGCCAAGGGTTCGCTCGCGGCACTCATCGGGTGTGTGCCTGCGGCATAGAACACCGGCGCGTGGGCCTCGGCAATCGCGCGGACTGATGGTTCATTGCGCAGTTTGGTGCAGATTGTCACCATGCGATGCACACCGGCCTCGGCCGCTTTCGTGACAAAGTCGCCGATTTGCCCTTCGAAATCAGGGAAGTCTAGGTGGCAGTGACTGTCGGTAATCAGAGGTTCGGACATTAGAAGCGCTGTGCGGTTTGTTGGATCTTCCAAACCGTATCAAGCACCAAAGCGGCAGGGTCAAGGTTCACCGACTTACCATGGCGGCTGCGGGTCGAGATTTCTTGGGCCACATCCGCCCAGGCCCGTGCGTGTGCCGGGGATTTGGACAGGTTTGCCAGCACTTGTCCCTCGTTGGGGGCGGCTTCGACCTGCGGCAATTGGCCGGTCGCTCCTACGCGCACAAGGCGCAAAAGGAACAGATCGATCAAGTTCAAAAGATGGTCCAGCCGGTCTTGTTGTCCGGGCATAGCGGCGCTTTCAGCAAGGCCCATCGCCAATTGGCGGTCAGGACGCGGCATGCCTGCAAACAGGGCCACCAGTTGCGCATAGATCTCGGGGCCACCGGATTGGGCCAGACGTATCGCTTCTCCGACAGAGCCACCGGCCAGTTCGGACAATGCGGGCGAGGCGGGCTCGCCAGGATCAGCTTGCTCCAGCGCGCGGGCCATATCGTCTGGCGACAAAGGCGCAAGGCGCAGTTCGCGGCAACGGCTGCGGATCGTTGGTAACAGGCGCGAGGGCTGATGACTGATTAACAGCAACGTGGTGTCTGCAGGCGGCTCTTCCAGCAGCTTCAGCAGAGCATTCGCGGCAGACACGTTCATTTCGTCCGCGCTGTCCACGATCACAACGCGGTGGCCGCCATCGGCAGCGGACAAGGCGAAGAAGTTCTTAAGCTTGCGCACCTCATCCACGGTGATCTGAGCTTTGAACTTTTTGGTCTTTTCGTCGTAGGGGCGTTTGACCGCAACAAGCCCCGGTTCCGACCCGGCCTGAATGCGGCGGGCCACTGGATGCTGGGGATCAATCGCCAGTGATGTCGGGGCAGGGCGCGCGCCAAACAGCCCGTCGTCCTGCGCCTTGGGGGTCGCGATCAAAAAGCGGGCGATCTGCCAAGCAAGGGTCGCTTTGCCGATGCCACGCGGCCCTGTGATCAGCCAGCCGTGGTGCAGCCGACCGGCGTTGAACACATCCAGAAAGCCTTGTTCTGCCGCCGATTGTCCAAACAGCGCAAGGGTTTCGCGCGGGTGCGGCGCGCCGTCAATTTGATCGGACTGGGGCAGGGCGTCATCAGTCATTCAGAAAGTCTAGCACAGTTTTCTGAATGTCTGCGGCCACCGCATCCATGCTTTGATCGCCATTGATGATTTGAAAGCGATCTGCGAATTCCTGCGCCAGCCCCAGAAAGCCTGCCCGCATCCTGTCTTGTAAGTCCTGACCGAAATCCTCGAACCGCTCTTCAGCGGTCTGACGGCCCTTGGCCCGTGCCAGCCCGGTGGCCGGATCCATATCGATCAGCACGGTCAGGTCCGGCTCGCGGCCAATCATCAAACTGTGCAGCTGATCGACCAGAGCGCGCAAGTCGCCTCGGGACAGACCTTGATACATCCGTGTGCTGTCGGCAAACCGGTCGCACAGAACAATTTTTCCAGCATCCAGCGCAGGCAGAATGGTGCGTTCCAGATGATCGCGCCGCGCCGCTGTGAACAACAGAATTTCCGTTTCGGCGGACCAGCGATCCGTCGCCCCCTCAAGCACCAAAGACCTGATTTCCTCGGCACCTGCAGAGCCACCGGGCTCGCGGGTCACCACCACCTGATGCCCGGCCTCTTGCAAGGTGGCAGCCAGACGTTTCAACTGGGTCGATTTTCCAGACCCATCGATACCTTCAAAGGTGATGAACGCGCCGTTTCTCATGTCTGGGACGTCCCTTTAGGAGCCAAGTCCAAAGTTCTTGAACAGAACCGAGGTTGCGGTGCGCATCCGAACAGTGAACCCGCCTGCGGTTACAGAATCTTCGGCCACCAGCGGCACACGGACCTCTGGCAGATCGCCTGCTGTGATCACCAGCTCTGCGATTTCCTGACCTGCCTCAATCGGCGCTTGCAAGGGGCCGTTATAGACCACTTCGGCAGAGACCTCATCGCCCGCAGAGACTGGAACCAGAATGTCGACATCCTCGGCTGACACCAAGCCAACCCGCGGCATGTCTCCCATCCAGACATCTGCCTCAGCCACACGTTTACCAGACCGCAGGATGGTCTTTGTGCTGAACTGGCGGAATGCCCAATTGACGATTTGTTCCGAAACTTCAGCACGTTCCTTGGCGCTTGTCATGCCTGTGACCGCAAAGATCACCCGACGCGGCCCCTGTTTCGCGGACCCGACCAAGCCGTATCCAGCCTCTTGCGTGTGGCCCGTCTTTAAGCCGTCTGCGCCAACCCCAAGCCGCAGCAAAGGGTTGCGGTTGGTCACATTCTGAGGCGCCCGACCGTCAAATTCGAACTTGGTTTCGGAAAACATCGGATAGAATTCGGGGAAGTCCGTAATCAAGCGGTTCGCCAGCAACGCCAGATCCCGCATCGACATCCGGTGGCCCGGCGCAGGCCAGCCGTTGGAATTGGCAAAGGTCGAACTGGTCATGCCCAATTGACGCGCGCGCAGGGTCATCTGACGCGCAAAACCGGCCTCGGTGCCATCAGGAGACAGGGTCTCGGCGATCACCGCGCAGGCGTCATTGCCAGACAGAACAATAATCCCACGGATCAGATCCGAGACCGTGACGCGATCAGTTGTGTCCAGAAACATGGTCGAGCCGCCATAGTTCATGGCGTGCTGGGACACCGGCAGTTTTTCTTCCATGCTGAGACGTCCGTCGCGCACCGCTTCAAACGCCATGTAAAGCGTCATCAGTTTGGACATAGACGCTGGCGGCAGGGCCTCGTCCGCGCGTTTGGAAAACAGGATCGTGCCGGTGGTGTGGTCGATCACAAAGCCAGCCTTGGCACGGTTTTCAAAGGCCGATGCAGGCGACACCAAAAGGGCCGCTACTGCAAAGGACGCCATCAATCGCTTGGCAAAAGCAAACATGGTGCGGGTCTCCAGTGGATCCGAATTAATTGGACACCGAGTAGGCGTCGGTAAAGCCGTTGTCGCGGATGCGTTTGATCAGCGAGGACAGTTCTGATTTCGACGTGGCAGGGCCCACGATCACACGCCAGAACGGTTTGCCCTTGATGGTCTGCGCCTTGACCGTCGGGATCATGCCCGCGTTGCGCATCTGGTTGGCGGCATTATTGGCATTTCCCTCGACGCTGAAAATACCAATCTGCACAAAAGGTTTCGCCAGATTGGATTGAACGGCCGGCGCTGTGGCGACCTGCTGGGACTCTGCGCTGTCGATGGCCGCCGAAGCGGAGGCGATCGGGTCGAGCGTCTCTGTGTCGACGGCTTCTGCGGCCTCAACTGTGTCTACGGTTTCTGCCACCACTGGCGCCTCTTCGCGACGCAGGGCGGTGACTTCGATTTCAACCGGCTGGCCCGCGAGAACAGAAATCGCCGAGGCCGCATCAGACGACAGCTGAACGCGAGGGCCAGGGATGGCGCGCTCGCGGCGGAACAATGCACCGATCACGAATTTGCCGTTGGCTTTGTTCTTGATGATCACCCGTTCTGGCTCGACCACATCGGGGTGCGCAACCCAGACGCCGCCCAGCGAAGGACGTCCGTCCCAAAGACCGGCTTCCGAGACATAAAACACCTCAGGCGCTTCGACATCGCGTTCCACAACCGTGGTCGAGGTCGCGCCCGCCGGTGCCTCGGCACTGGAATTGCCACCCAGGTTAAAGCCCTGAAAATCTTCGCAACCCGCCAAAAGACCAAGCGCAACAACGCCCGCTAAGGTTTTGGAAACTCTTGTGAACTGCCTGTTCATATGCCCTGCTGTCATCCTGCCTTGCCCTTTGCCTGATGCCGCTTATCAAAGGCCCTTCGATGCGGGGCGCACCTGAGACCCTATTTATGTTAAGCGCAGTGTAGCGAGTGCACCGCCGCAAGGAAAGTGCGCGTTAAAAAATCGGCGAATTTTCCCTCAATTGCGGTCTTTCAGAATCAAACGGAGCCATATAGACGAGGCGGACCGGAGGAGTGGCAGAGCGGTTGAATGCACTGGTCTTGAAAACCAGCAAGGGTTAACGCCCTTCGTGGGTTCGAATCCCACCTCCTCCGCCACCGACCTTTGTCTCAGTTTTCCCCATAGACCTGGTGCCGAAAACCAACGAAGTTTTGTCTGCGCACTGCTGACGCCAGCCACCGTTCGGCGCTCGTTTCGTCAAAACGCCTGAAGCGTGTGCTCCAGTCCTTTTTCTACATGCACCTGAAGCGCCAATGCAGCCGCGTCTTGGTCTCGTGCCAAGGCGGCTTCGAACATTTCTTTATGTTCCAATACAGCTTCGGTGCCACGATAGGTGAGGACCAGCATCTGATAGCGCAGATATTTGTCAAACAAGACGGCATGAAGCGACAGCAAGTTCTTTGAGCCGCAGGCAGAGATCAGGGCCTGATGAAATTCCCAGTCATAGCGTTTCCAGTCTTCCTTGCCGCTGATGTCTCCTGACTGCATACGTTGTTCCATGAGGTGCAGCTTGTGATGGGCGGCGACAAGGTTGCCTTCCCAGTCCGTGTCTCCGTTTGCAACGGACAGACGTAGGGCATGGCACTCCAATAGGACCCGAAGGTTTGCAATCTCGATCAAATCCTCTCGGGACACATCGGTCACAAAGAACCCGCGCTGATCTTGAGCGGCGACGAATCCTTCGCTTGCCAGACGGTTCAGCGTTTCGCGCAGCGTCGACATGCTGGCGGCGTATCTCTCTTTTAACCCATCCAGCTTAAGCTTCGAGCCGGGCGCGAGATCGCCGAATATGATGTCTCGTTTGATCCGTTGATAGGTGTTTGCGCCGACGACGTTGAGTGATTTTGCCATGTTCTTTGTCTGACCGTTGTGCGTTTGTCATTTAAAATACGGGAATTGAGCAGTTTCAGCAAATCGAAATAAAATCCGGTGAAAATAAAAATATCAGATATTATTGCAATCACCCAAAGAAAGTTGCTAGGTTGCCTGCGACTCGAAATGAAAGACGCAGGAATTCACGCATGTCAGACAAGACTCGCATCGCGGTTGTAGGCTTTGGGCTCGTTGGGCGCCGCCACGTCGACGTTGTGCGGTCATTGCCAGATCTAGAGCTGCATAGTGTTGTCGAAGCTGACCCAAGCAGTGCAGCGAAAGCAGCGGAGTTGGGCGTTCCAGTTTATGGGTCGTTGGCGCAGATGTTTGATGTGGATCGTCCAGACGGCGTGCTGCTGGCAACGCCAACGCCCCTTCATGTCGAGCAGGGTATGCTGTGTATTCAAAACGGGTGCGCGACGCTTATCGAAAAGCCGATCTCTGTGACTTCTGGCGAAGCCTTGCAACTGACGCGCGCCGCAGAGCTTGCAGATGTACCGTTGCTTGTCGGGCATCACCGCCGTCACAACGGGATGGTTCAGGCGGCGAAGGCGGCGCTCGTCCAGGGGCGTGTCGGTGACATTCGCGCAGTTCAGACAACTTGCTGGTTCTATAAGCCTGAGTACTATTTTGATGAAGCCCCTTGGCGCACCAAAAAAGGCGCTGGCCCGATATCGGTGAACTTGGTCCATGATGTTGATTTGCTGCGCCACTTTTGTGGTGAGGTTCTGTCTGCACAGGCTGTTTCGGTGCCGTCGCGTCGTGGTTTTGAAAACGAAGACCTTGCAAGCGCCATTCTCTCGTTTGAGTCAGGCGCGGTGGCGACGATCTCGGTGTCCGACAGTATCGTGGCGCCCTGGAGCTGGGAGCTTACCTCGCGGGAAAACCCACGTTATCCGGCGACGAGCGAAAGTTGTTATCTGATCGGCGGGTCTGAAGGGGGGCTTTCATTGCCAGATCTTCGTGTGTGGGCGCATGAGGGTGGTCCGGACTGGTGGTCTCCGATCAATGCGCAAACACTTGCACATGATATGCACGATCCGCTTGCGGCTCAAATGTCGCATTTTTCGAGGGTTATTCAGGGGGTTGAGGAGCCTCTTGTCTCGGGCCTTGAAGGGTTGAAATCACTTGAAGTTGTTGAGGCAATCGCGCGCTCTGCGGAAAGCGGGCGGGCGGTAACCATCGCAAGCATGGACAGGCTGAGCCAGGAAAATCAAAAGGAAGCCGTTTAAAATATCAGATATTTTGCAAAACATATTGCAAAATCTGGAAAGTCAGTAAAAACTCAAAGGACCATTTAGGGATGGTCATTCCATAGGGAGGAAAATCATGATCATGAAATTGACACGCCGCGCAGCAATTGCGTCCGTGGCGGCTTTGGCGATGGCCACAGGCGCGCTCGCTGACGGCCATCAAATGACGTTCACGTTGGCCACATCTGGGTCCGAGACCGACCAGCGCTCTGTTGCGATGGCCGAAGTCTTTGCGCCAATGGTGGCTGGCTTTGCCGACTACCAAGCAGGCTATAACGGCACTTTGTTTGCGCAAGGCACCGAACTTGAAGCCATCGCGGGCGGCAACCTGACCATGTCGATTGCTTCTGCACAGGAACTGGCTCAGTTCTTCCCAGAGTTTTCGATCTTTGCCACCGGCTACGTGCATCAGGATGCCGCGCATCAGGTGCGCGTGTTCAATGATCCTCTCATGGATCCGTTTAAACAAAAGGTCGAAGACGAGCTGGGCGTGAAACTCCTGTCCGTCATGTATCTGGGCCGTCGTCACGTGAACCTGCGCCAGACACGCGAAGAGCTGGACGTGCAGACACCGGCTGATCTGGCAGGCGTAAACCTGCGGATGCCAGGCACTGACGCATGGCAATTCCTAGGTGCAGCCCTTGGTGCGTCTCCGACACCGCTGGCCTTCTCTGAGGTTTATACCTCTTTGGCGTCTGGCGCGATTGATGGTCAAGACAACCCACTGCCGACAGTGGTTGACCAAAAGTTCTATGAAGTCACCAAGCAGATCTCTCTGACGTCTCACTTGGTTGACCTGAACTACATCGCGTTTTCCAAGGAAACTTGGGACGGTTTGACCGCTGATCAGCAGTTGACCGTGCAGCGTGCAGCTGATGCGGCGGCGGCATATGGTCGTTTGAAGCAGCTCGACAAAGAGAACAATCTGGCTGACTTCATCCGCAGCCAAGGTGTCGAGATCTATACGCCTGACCTTGCTGCATTCCGTGAACATGTGCAGTCTCAGTATGTCGGCAGCGAAGCCGCTGCGGCTTGGCCAGAAGGTGTTCTGGAGCGCATCAACGCGCTTGGGAACTAAGGCCACTTAGTCACGTACAACACCGCGGGAGAGCACAATATGAAAACACTTTCTAAATGGTTCACCCGCGGCACAGAGTTTATCGCCGCCATGGCTTTGGCGGCGATTTTTATCACCTTTCTTTTGCAGATTCTCTTTCGCTATGTGCCCTTTCTTGAGCCGATTGGCTGGTCAGTCGTCCTGATCTCGCTGCTCTGGGTTTTTGTGATTTTCTTCGGCTGTTCTTTCATCGTGCGCGAACAGGATCACGTAACATTTGACGTTGTCTATCTGGCCGCTCCGCGGCCGCTTCGCAAAATTCTGGCGCTGATTACGGCGGTCCTTGTGGTTGCAGCCATGGTTTATGCCTTTCCGGCGACCTATGAGACGGTCTTTGCCAACCGTCTGATGGAGCTTAAAAAAATCCAAACAATCCGTGTTCCAATTACAGGCGACCGGATCGCGATCAAATGGCTCTTTGCGCCCTTTGTCATGCTGATGGCGGTGGTAACACTGCGGTACCTGTGGCGGATCTATACAGTGCTGCGCTTTGGCCCACCTGAAACCGAAATCGACATGCTTATCGGCAATGTTGCGGATGACGAGGAGGCACAACAATGAGCTTTGAGTTGATCATGGGCATGATTGCCCTCTTCGGGATGGCCGCGATCGGCACGCCTGTCGCCTATGCGATTATTGTCGGTGTTCTGGTGTATCTTGGTGTCTCTGGTCAAGACCTTGCGATTGCAGGGACAACGATGGTGCAGCGACTGTTTGATGGCTTTCTGCTGCTGGCGGTTCCGCTGTTCATTGCCTCGGCCAATATCATGAATGCAGGCTCGATTTCCGATCGCCTGTTGCAGTTCTGTATTGCCTTGGTGGGCCGTTTCAGGGGCGGCATGGGCCATGTAAACGTGGTCGCAAGTTTGATCTTTTCGGGCATGTCAGGTTCTGCCGTTGCGGATGCTGCAGGCATTGGCAAAATCATCATCGACATGATGGTCAAAAGTGGCCGCTATACCCGGGGCTACGCCGCCGCGATCACGGCTGCCACGGCCACGATCGGCCCGATCATTCCGCCGTCTATTCCAATGGTTCTTTATGCTTTGGTGTCAAATGCCTCTGTCGGAGATCTGTTCCTTGCAGGCATTGTGCCGGGCCTTGTGATGGGCGTTGTGCTCATGGGGATGAACTCTTTGATTTCCCACCGGCGCGGTTTTGGTCAGGAAGAACCTGTGCCTTTGCGTGAGATCCCCGGCCTGACCGTGCGTGCAACGCCTGCGCTGTTGATGCCTGTTATCTTGCTTGGCTGTATCTACACAGGGGTCACCACCCCGACCGAAGCTGCTGCGATTGCTGCGCTTTATGCCTTGATGGTCGCCGCGGGATTGTATCGGGCCATCAAGCTCAAGACGCTTTATCAGATCTTTGTCGAAAGCGCGCGCTCTGCTGCATCTGTTGGTTTGGTGATCGGCGCTTCTATGATCCTGACCTACATCGTTATTCAGGAAAACGTACCGCAAGCCATTTCCGACATGTTCTCGGGTGCCGAGATTAGCCCGCTTATGTTCATGATTTTGGTGAACATTCTGGTTCTGCTTCTGGGCTGTATTTTGGACGCGACCGTGATCATTCTTGTGATCATCCCACTCTTTATTCCGACTTGCCGAGAGCTTGGGATCGACCTTGTGCACTTTGGGGTGTTGATTGTGGTGAATTCGATGATCGGATTGATTACGCCACCCTACGGGATCCTGCTGTTTGTCATCAACGCTGTGACCGGAATCCCTCTGAAAGAGATCATACGCGAAATCTGGGCCTTCCTCGCCGTGCTTATTGGCGCGTTGGTCACGATGATAATGTTCCCAGGCATTGTTCTTTGGTTGCCACGCGTGTTTGGGTACGGCGGCTAATGAGCCTTTGTGTCGCCACAACATCCGTACCGGGCGACTTATCGGCCAAGCTTGAGGCCATCGCCGCCGCTGGATTTGCTGCGGTTGAACTGCATGAACCCGACCTCATGGGGTATGCAGGCACGGCCAAAGAGGTTGCAAAAACGGCAAAAGCGCTTGGGCTGAGGATCGAAGTTCTGCAACCTTTTCATGACTTTGAAGGGCAAATTGGCGAGGCACGCTCGTGTGCCTTCGCGCGCTTGGAGCAAAAGCTGGACCTGATGAACGAGCTGGGTGCGAAGACCCTGTTGATTGGGGCTTCGGCGTCACGCAACGCTGCACCAGATCAGATCGTAGAGGACTTCTCTGAACTTGCAGAAATCACTGCGGCCAAAGGGCTGCGAGCGGCTCTGATTGCGCTTCCTTGGGCGCGCCACATAACGAAGGAAACCCAAGCGCTTGAGGTTGTGAACGCTGTAGATCATCCCAGCTTTGGTCTTGCTCTGAATTCGTTTTTTTCCTTGGCGGATGGCTCACAAGCCGCGCGGCTGCGAGATGTGCCTGGCGAAAAACTGTTCCATGTGCAGTTGTCGGACGCGCCCGGCTTTGATTTTGATATTTCGGGCCTGAAAAGTCAGTTTGGATTGCTGCCCGGTCAGGGCGATCTAAACCTAGAGAGCTTTGTGCGTGTACTTGCACGCGCGGGGTATCAAGGACCATGGTCGCTTGCCCGCGTCAGTGATGCGATGCAGGCTGGCCGACCAGCCTATGCGCGCGATGGGTTTCGGGCATTGGTGTCTCTTCTAGATGCAGTGGCAAGTACCGAGCCTGCTCTGAAAAAACCACTCAAGGACTTGCCTAGTCGCGGGTATCCAAGTGGGTTTGAGTTCCTGGAATTCGCTGTTGATGCGGAATCCAAAGACCAATTGACCCAGACCCTGAGCGCAATGTGTTTCCGACGCGAACGCCGTCACGTTTCAAAATCGGTCGAGCTTTGGCGGCAGGGCGCCGTGAACATTGTCGTCAATTCTGAAAGTAGTGGGTTTGCCGCTGATGCTTTTGCGGCGCATGGGCCGACGGTGTGCGATATGGGGTTGCGCGTCAGAGATGCCGATGCAGCTGTCGCGCGCGCAACGGCACTCGGAGCCCCTGTGTTTCAACAGCCGGTCGGAACAGGAGAGCTGGATATTCCGGCCATTCAAGGCGTGGGCGGCAATGTCGTTCATTTTATTGACGAAAAGTCCGACTTGCATCGTGTCTGGGATATCGAGTTCGATCCGGTCTCGAAAACACAGGCAGCGCCACCCGCTGGTCTTAGGCGAATCGATCATGTCGCACAGACCATGCGCTATCAGGAAATGCAAAGCTGGCTAACCTACTACACCACTACATTTGAGATGGAAAAAGCGCCTGTCGTAGATGTGGCGGACCCTTCGGGCGTGGTGCTCAGTCAAGCGCTGTCCAGTCCCGAGGGAGAAGTGCGGCTTAACCTGAACGGGGCAGGCGAACGACGTACGTTCGCAGGGGCGTTTCTGGCCGATCAGTTCGGGGCAGGGGTTCAACACGTCGCCTTTCACAGTGACGACATCTTTGAAACCTCCGCGCGTTTGAAAGAGGTTGGGTTCAGTCGTCTCGCTATGCCTGCGAATTACTATGCGGATCTTGCTGTTCGATTTGGGTTGTCAAAAGACATGACCACAGACCTTCGTGAGGGGCAGATACTTTATGATCGCGACGCCGCAGGAGAGTATTTCCAGATCTACGGCACGCCGATTTTCAACGGTTTCTTTTTTGAGATCGTTGAACGCCGTGGGGGATATCAGGGGTATGGGGCAAGGAACGCCCCCATTCGCCTTGCGGCACAACTTCGTTTTTTACAAGAAGGACAAGCCGCATGAGCCAAGACGCTCAAGCCATACAGACGTGGTGGCGCACGTCGATAATTGACATGGAACCCGGGAAAATCGCGTTTCGGGACCATCCGATTCAGGACTTGATCGGCAATGTCAGCTTTCCGCAAATGATCTGGCTGATGACGCGAGGGTCATTGCCCTCTGCTGAACAGGCGGCGTTGTTCGAAGCGGCGCTGGTAGCGGGCGTGGATCATGGTCCACAAGCGCCATCGATTGCTGCTGCGCGCATGGCGGCCACATGTGGCGTAGGGCTGAACAATGTCCTCGCCACCGGCGTCAATATGCTCGGAGACGTGCATGGCGGGGCAGGAGAGCAATGCGCGGATCTGTTCTATGAAATTTCTGCTGACATGGACAACGGCACCGCGTTGGAGGGTGCAGTCGAAGCAGGATTGGACCGCTGGCGTAAATCGCGTGGTAAGATCGTTTCTGGGTTTGGGCACAGGTTCCACAGACCGGTTGATCCGCGCGCGCCTCGCCTGATGCAGCTTGTCCGAGAGGCCGCGGCGCACGGGACGGTTTCCGGGCGTTTCGCTGACATTGGCGAAGCTGTGCAGACCTCGATTGGCCAGCATCGTGGCACTGAAATCGCGATGAACATCGACGGCGCAACGGCGGTTATTTTCTGCGAGCTTGGCTTTCCGGCCCCATTGTCACGCGGGTTGTTCTGTTTGTCCCGGTCCGTCGGCGTTTTGGCGCATGGATGGGAGCAGATGCAGCAAGGCGGTCGCAACAAAGGCCCGATGCCTCCCAAATACCTACCGAAATATGAACCAACAGAGAGACATGACTAACCCAGAGAAATCCTTCCGGGTCGGCCTTATCGGAACAGGCCGTATAAGTGATATATATCTGAAAACGCTTAAGAAATATAAAGGGGTTGATGTTACTGCCTGTGGCAGCCTGAACCTAGAAGAAAGCAAGGCAAAAGCTGCCGAATACAGTATTCCAAAGGTTGCGACACCCGAGGAAATCATCGCAGATCCAGACATAGATGGCATCCTGAATCTTACAATTCCGGCGGCGCATGCAAACGTCAGTATGGCGGCCCTGAACGCCGGAAAACATGTCTATTCCGAGAAACCACTGGTCAGCGATCTGGCAGACGGACGTCGTATTCTTGATCGTGCGGCTGATCTTGGGCTGGCTGTTGGCAATGCGCCTGACACCTTCTTGGGCGGGCGCTGGCAAGCAGTGCGCAAACTGATCGACCAGGGCGTGATTGGGCGTCCGACGGGCGTGATGGCCTTTGTCGGCACGCATGGAACCGAACGGCATCACCCGAACCCCGACTTTTATTATCAGGCGGGCGGCGGTCCGATGTTGGATCTTGGACCCTATTACCTGTCTGCAATGGTCTTCTGTTTGGGGCCGCTCAAACGGGTTGCGGGCCTGTCAAATCGCGCATTTCAGACGCGCGAGATCGAAAACGGTCCAAGGCAAGGGTTTCAGATGCCGGTCGAGGTCGACACGCATGTGCAGGGCTTACTTGAATTTGAGACGGGTGTTGTCGGCTCCATCACCATGAGTTTTGACGTCTGGGACAGCGAAACGCCTCGGTTCGAAATCTATGGAGAGAACGGTGTCATCTGCGTTCCGGATCCGGATCCGGTGCACGGTGCAAACATCTTCCAAGGCGAGGTTTGGTACCGCACGCGCGAAACATCGCGCTGGTCTCATCAGCCAAGACCTATGGGCCGAGACGCCTGGCAAGTGGCAGAAAATACGCATGGCTTAAACGAAGACAGCAGGGGCATCGGTCTCATCGAAATGGTGGACGCCATAAGACACCAGCGCGCGCCAAGGTGTAGTGGCGAACTGGCGTTTCATGTTCTTGAAGCCATGCACGGCATTTTGGACAGCCCTCAGCGCGGCAGGTTTGTGGATCTGACCAGCCGTCCACCTGAAATAGAAATCCTACCTGAACAAACTGCAAAGGGCATGACATGCCTGTTCTGACACTTTCAATCGGTGATCCATTCTATCAAATTCACGTGGTGACCGACGAAGCATGTGCGACGATCAAGAATCGTACCATCGTTTTGAACCTAAGCGAAAATCCTATCAACATACGAGAGCAAACGCTGGCCCAGTTTCAGTCCGTTATCCTTCGGGATGTCTCTGCTGAAAACCTGAGCCATGCGGTGCTGATCGAGGGTCTTGATGATCACCCAAACGAAGCTGCTCTGATGGAGCAGGTACGTGCAACCTGGCCAAGCGCGTTTGACGTGCGCCAAGAAGAGCGGTTGCGCGGCGTTGGTCATTATATGTCGCCCAAGGTTTGGGTGGGGCAGTATGGCTTTACGGTCTATCACTCCGCGACCATTCCATTGAAGGTCGGCCTGCATAAAGAGCACGATTTCTGCCCCGTGCCCGGTTTTCGTGAAGTGCACACTCAGATCGCGGGATTTGGCAAAATGCAGCAGTGCCGCGAGAAAGACGTCTCGACGCTTTATCTCGAGGAACCGATGGCCCCTGGGTCAACGCACCGTCCAATGTATGACGCCGAAGGAAACTATCCTTGGCATCAATTCGAAACGATCACCCCGTCCATTTTCATGGCTGTCGAGATGCTGCCTGACGGCGCGACACCGCCTGCCGAAGGAGTTCAATGATGTTACTTCCTGATCAAGTTGAGTTTGATGGTTCTTTTCCCAAGCTTAGCCGTCGTCTGCGTCTTGGCGTCGTCGGCGGGGGGCGCGTGTCTTCGATGCAGGCAATGGCGGCGCGTCTGAGTGACCGTTGGGACATTGTTGCCGGGGCGCTTTCGTCCAACCCAGACAGGGCCAAAGCTGCGGCAGCGGATTGGTTTCTGCCGCCGGAACGTTGCTATACCTCTTACGAGGAAATGGCTCAGGCCGAAGCACGTCGCCCGGACGGTGTGGACGCGGTGATGATCACGACGCCCAACCACGTGCATCAGCCTTCTGCTCTTGCCTTTTTAGAGGCTGGCATTGACGTGCTGTGCGACAAGCCACTGACCAATGAAGTGTCTGAGGCTGAAGCACTTGTGAAAGCAGCTAGGGACTCTGGGTGCGTGTTTGGCGTGTCTTACGTGATGTCGTGTTTCGCGACCATCCGACAAGCGCGTGCTTTGGTGCGGTCGGGCGCAGTTGGCAAAATCAATCAGGTGCATGTGGAATTCATGCAGGACTGGATGACTCCAGAGGGCATTGCCGATGCCCCACATGTGAAGTGGCGGCTGGATCCAAGTAAATCAGGCAAGACCAGCTGTGTCGGAGACATTGGCACCCATGCCGCGCATCTTGCGCAGTTTGTGAGTGGTCTGACACTGACAGATCTGCGTGCAGAGTTTCATGTCTGTGGATCCCCGAAACCATTGGAAGACACGGCTTTGATGACCACGCGTTATAATGGGTCTGTGCCAGGAACTCTTATGTGCACGCGCTTGGCCCCCGGAAATCGTGGGGGCCTGAGGCTTCGGATATTTGGATCCGAGGGCGGCCTTGAATGGGATCTAGAGAAGTCGGAACAGCTCAAACTTAATCGGTTTGGTGAACCAGACCAGATCATCTCTCGAGGGCACGGCCACGGCATTGAACCAAACGCTGAAAGACTTGTTCGGACG
>NZ_CAXREH010000049.1:0-17358 GCF_964229375.1 Cognatishimia sp. | reverse complement strand
GTGATCGTCGGGGGCGGGTTTGCCGGTTTGACAGCCGCCCGCCGCCTGACGCAGCTTGCGCCGGGGTCAAAGATCACCGTGCTCGAAGCGGGCGCCATTGCCGAAGGCGCCGCCGGGCGCAACTCGGGGTTCATGATCGATCTGCCGCACGAGCTGACCTCAGACGACTATGCCGGCAGCGGCGATGATCGCGCGCTGATCACCCTTAATCGGCAAGCCATCGACTTTGCACGCAACGCCGTGCAGGACTACGACATTGACCCGAACTACTTTGATGCCTGCGGCAAGGTCAACGGCGCAGCAAGCGCGCGGGCCGATGATCACAACACCAGCTATGCGGCGCATCTTGCCTCACTTGGCGAGGCCTCCGAGCGGCTTGACGCCAAACACATGCAAGAGCTGACAGGCAGCGCCCATTATCAGTCAGGCCTTTATACGCCAGGAACTGTGGTTCTGCAGCCAGCAGGCTATATTCGCGGGCTGGCCGATGGCCTGCGTCGCCGTGGCGTAGAGATCTATGAAGGCTCTGCGGTCACTCAGATCATCAAAGCCGGATCCTCCTGGCAGGTCGCCACAGCGCAGGGCAGCATGACAACCGACAAAGTCATACTATCCGTCAACGGCCACCTCGAGAGCTTTGGCGTCGAAAAAGGGCGTCTGATGCAGCTCTTTCTCTATGCTTCCATGACACCCGAACTGGACGCCGATGCGTTACAAAAACTTGGCGGACAAAACCGCTGGGGCATCACGCCGTCCGATCCCATGGGCACCACAATGCGCCGCATCGATACAGCGCAAGGCGGAAACCGGATCATCACACGCACCTGCGCGCTGCTGAAACCAAATACCAAACCCTCTGAACGAGACATGGCGCGCGCCGCGCGGGTGATGCAGCAGAAATTCGACAGCCGTTTCCCCAAACTGGCGGGCCTTCGAATGGAACATGTCTGGGCAGGGCACTTGTGCCTGTCTATGAATAGCGTCTCGGTCATGCGCGAGATCGACACAGGCATCTATTCCGCCTGCGTTCAGAACGGGCTGGGCACAGCGCGTGGCACTCTGACAGGCATTGGCGCCGCGGAACTGGCATGTGGTGTCAGGTCCGACATCACGGCGCATTTCACCGCCGAAGCCCAACCCAGCCGCCTGCCCCCGCAACCGTTTCGTCAAATCGGCGCGAATGCAATCTTGCGCTGGCAGGAACATCGCGCACGCAGCGAATAGCGGCACGCGGCGGATTTGAGTATTTGGGACAAGGTGAAAGCCCTTTTTCTCTTGCCCCAAATATCCCCGCCGGAGGCATAAAAGTTCTTTTCAAAATGCATCAAGCCAGACTTGGGGTGCAAGTCTGGCTTGGTAAGCTGGTGTCTGCTGAGCGGGATTAATAGTCTTGGTTCAGCGCGTCCTCTGCCGGGATTTCACGCTCTCGGCGCGCGATATACTCCATCAGCTCTTCGTTCTTTGCCACATCCAATGTCGGCTCTTGATACTCGCGCAGCAATTTCTTGGCGTGGTTCAGGGCGCGCTCGGTAATTTCGACGCTGCCTTCCGCAACCCATTGCTCGATCGAGTTGTTGTCAAGCAGCTCGGGCATGAAGAACGCGTCCTGGAAGTTGTCCTGCGTGTGCGGGTGACCCAGATAGTGACCGCCGGGTCCGACATCCGGCACAGCTTTCAGAGCCGCGCCAAAATCGCCCCATTTCGGACCTTCTGCCATGCGGTAAGCCATCGCGCATTGCTCTGCATCGACGATGAACTTGGCCACGGAACAATGCATGCCCGCCTCGTTCCAGCCAGCCGAGTGCCAGATATAGTTCGCGCCCGCATGGATAACGGCCTGCAGCGTTGTCGCGCTCTCATAGCCTGCCTGCGCATCAAAGGTTTTCGCGCCACCCAGCGTGTTAGAGGTACGCCACGGCACCCCGTAGTAGCGCGCCATCTGACCGATCATAAAGTTCATCAGGCTGATTTCAGGCGTCCCCGCCATCGGCGCGCCGGATTTCATCGATACCGTGGACAGGTAGTGGCCATAGATCGCTGGCGCGCCCTTGCGGATGACCTGCGTATAGGCCAGCGCCGAAAGCGCTTCGGCGTTCAGCTGGGCAACCGAGGCCGGAACAGAGGCCGGCGTATTCGCGCCGCCCAGAACGAAGGGCGAGCAGAGAACCGGCTGATTGCGTTTACAGAAAGCACGCATCGCGCCCAGCATGGTTTCATCCCAGACCAGTGGGCTGTTGCCGTTACAGTTGCCGGTGGTGACCGGATGATCCTCAAGAAAGTCTTCGCCAAACAGGATCGCGCACATGTCCATGACATCTTCGGCGTTCTTGGGGCTTGTTGTCATGCCCATGAACATCTTGTCGGAGTGTTTCATCGATGAATATGTGATGCGCAAATGACGGTGGCTGATCGGGTGATCATAGGGCTCAACGATGTGGTGCGCCGAAGAATGCAGCGCTGGCATCATGTGGCTCAGCTTGTGGAACATCGCCAGATCGTCCAGCGTCGGGTTCCGGCGTACGTCTTCGAGATCGCGCAAGAAAGGCGCGCCGGTCATCGGCACAAACACCGAGGCATTGCCGCCCAGCGCGACGTTCTTTTCAGGGTTGCGCGCGTGATAGGTAAACTCGGACGGGATCGTCGAGATCAACTCGCGCACCAAACCCCGATCCAGAAAGACAAGCTCGCCCTCAACCTTTGCGCCAACGCGTTTCCAGTCTTCCAGCGCGATATCATCGCGGAACTGGACACCGACGTTCTCAAGTATGTCCATCGACGCATTGTCGATCGCCTCGACCTGTGCGCCGTCCATCACCTCACACAGAGGGATTTTTCGGGTCAATCCCGGCAGCATGTCGAAGTTTACAGCGGTGCGAGCTGCGCGGCGGGCGGAGCGCCCGCCACCGCGTGTGCGAGGTGCGTGTGCGTTCATTGTGATCTCCAATCTTACACCGAGACTTGCACGCAAGACTCACTTTCGTCCTGCGGTTTCCCGAAATCTGATTGCAGAAAGCGACACGTTATCGACCAAAGAAGGCCCCGGTCGGCCGCTGTGAACGCCGGTTACAGAAACTCTTTCATCTCAACCACACGCTTTTCGGCGATCGAGCGTTGGGCCGCCATTCCCATCAGAACCGCCATCTTGCCATCGTTGAACGTGACCTCAGGCGTCGCGCGCGTGCCGCGCACCAGCTCGAGGAACTTCTGATGCTGATAAAAGGTCGAGCCATTGTGGTCTCCGGCATCCAGAATGTCAGGATCCACAGGGATTGCACGTGTTTCCGGCCCCTTGGGGCTGCGTGGGCTTAGAACCAGTTTGGGCACGGGCGCATCTCCCAGATGTTTCGGCCAGAACCGACCAGGTCCGGGCACCTGCGCCTCGATCTTGCCGTTTGGTCCGACGGCAGACACCTCTTCCTGATACTCTGCGCCTTCTGCAAACATGCACAGCTCGAGCATGGCGCGGGCGCCTGTGTCGAAATCGACAATGACATAGCCATTGTCCTGAATATCACTGACCGCCCCGTCATAGGATTCGGTCAAATGGTTCACATCCTGCCCGCCAGACGCCATGACGCGCACAGGTTCGGCGTTCAGCGCCAAGCGCATCAGATCGAAGAAGTGACAGCATTTCTCGACAAACGTCCCGCCCGACTTTGCGTTAAAGCGGTTCCAATTGCCGACTTTGGGAAGGAACGGGAACCGGTGCTCGCGGATCGTCAGCATCTTGATGCCGCCAGTTGCCTCTTGGACTGCGTCCAGAAACGCCGAGATGGGCGGCATGTAGCGGTACTCCATCGCGACCCAGACGGGTGCGGGGTATGTCTCGATAAACCGGTTCATCCGCGCGACGTCATCCGGATCTGTAAACAGGGGCTTTTCCACCAACACCGGCAGGGCGCGATGTTCGGCCAAAAGTTCCAGTTGTTCGACATGGCGGAAATTCGGGCTGGCGATCAGTATACAATCCAGATCGTCATGCCCCAGCAGCTCTTCGATGCTGTCTGCAAAGGTCACAGTCGGCTCGACGTGTTGTGCGGCCTTGCGCATGCCCGCATCGGGTTCAAAAACCACCGCAACCTGCGCATCGGGCAAAAGCGCAATATTGCGCATATGTTCGTTGCCCATCATGCCGCATCCGATGATTCCGTAACGCGTTGTCTTCGTCATAGTTACTCCTAGGTCAGACGCTGCACATAAAGTGCTTTGTCTGGGTCATACCAAGTGCGGGAGAACTCTACGGGGGCGTCATCCTTGGCCCAGCTCAACCGCTCTACATATCCAGCTATTTCATGAGGTGCCTTGCCAAAGGCACTGGGTGCCCAATCTGGCACAGGTCCGATCGCCACCCGATCTTCGGCGCGGCTGATCCAAACATCCAGCGCCAGTCGGTAGTAACGATACATCGAATCCTGCACCTGTTTGGGGTCCACATGACCTGCAGACCCATCCAGCCATATCTCTTCGACCGCCACCGGAATCTTGTCCATAAAGCGCAGACGACGGAATCGCGTCCCCCAGCCCTTGCGCCCGAAATCAGGCAGGTCAGAGGGTTTCTTGAGTTCATCGACCGACAGGAACTGCGCCGTGGGAAGACCACCGCCTTTGTGCAACTCGAGCCGCAGCATGGAATAGATGCTGAGCACCTGATCCTTGCTGCGCACATAGTTCCCTGACCCCTGAATACGCTCCAGCAGACCTTTTTTCTCTAGCTCTGATAGGGCTTTACGCAAAGTACGCACAGTTGTGTTGAACCTGACCGCCAAGGTGCGCTCGGGCGGCAGGCGCGCGCCATCTTCCAACCGGCCCGAGCCAATTTCGCGGATCAAAGTCTCGCTGATCTGCAGATATAGGGGGATCGCAGTGGCTTCGCCGGTGGTGGTCATTTCGTGGTGCTACCGCTCACAAAAAAATTGATACACCATTGATCTACATCAAAGCGCTGGTTATGCAAGATGAAAATGACTGCTCGCCTTCGGAGGAATCAATGACCGTCGTCCCCATCACGTCGCCAGACCTAGACGCCGCAGAAGTGTCATGGTTTTCAGCACTTTGCTCGGACGATTATCAGTTTCTGGGCGTGCCGGACGGGGATCTGCGATCCTCTTGGAAACACTGCTCCGATATCGTGAAAACCGCCGAGGCGCAGGGCTTTCGCAACATTTTGTGCCCCTCATCTTACCAAGTTGGTCAGGACACGCTGAGCTTTGTGGCGGGCTGTGCGCCGATCACCGAAAAGATCAACATGCTGGCTGCGGTGCGCTGTGGCGAGATGCAACCGATCATGCTGGCGCGCACGATTTCCACCTTGGATCATATGCTTGAAGGGCGCCTGACGGTTAACATCATCAGCTCGGATTTCCCAGGTGAGGTTGCCGAAAGCGGCTACCGCTATCAACGCTCACGCGAAGTGGTCGAAATCCTCAAACAGGCGTGGACGCAGGACAAAATCACCTACAAGGGCGAGGTTTATAACTTCGAAGGCCTGACAACCGACCCGGCGAAGCCCTATCAGACCGGCGGGCCGTTGCTTTATTTCGGCGGTTATTCTCCGGCCGCGTTGGATCTGTGCGGGCAGCATTGCGACGTCTATCTGATGTGGCCAGAGCCAAAGGAAAATCTGGCGCAGCGTATGAAAGACGTGAACGCTGTGGCCGAGAAATACAACCGTACGCTGGATTACGGCCTGCGCGTGCACATGATCGTGCGCGAGACCGAGGCCGAAGCGCGTGAGTATGCGGATTACATCGTGTCCAAACTGGATGACGAATACGGCAAACTGATCCGCGACCGCGCCCATGACAGTATTTCGCTGGGCGTCGCGCATCAGGCCAAAGCCCGCGAGCTGGCGGATAAATTCGGCTATGTAGAGCCTAATCTTTGGACCGGCGTCGGACGCGCGCGCTCGGGCTGTGGCGCGGCTTTGGTGGGCAGCGCGGATCAGGTTCTCAGCCGTATTGAAGAATATCAAAAAATGGGTATCCGTGCGTTTATCTTTTCTGGATATCCGCACATCGACGAAGCAGAACACTTTGGTAAGCTCGTCATGCCACATCTAAAAACCTGTTCGATGCCAGAGGCCTATGGCCGCGTTCCGGCATCCACACCTGCAACGCCTCTAGGCGTAGGAGACCGCGCATAATGGATCGTGTATCCCTCACTTCTGACCTTAGCTTCAGCCGCCTTGTCTATGGCATGTGGCGCATTGGCGATGTCGAAGACACATCACCCGACCATGTCGAAGCGAAAATTCAGGCGTGCCTGGATCAGGGCATCACAACCTTTGATCAGGCCGACATCTATGGCGACTATGGTGCCGAGGCGATCCTCGGCGGCGCGCTGCGGGCAAACCCTGCTTTGCGCAACCAGATGGAAATCGTCACAAAATGCGACATCATTGCCCCGATTGGTCGCTGGTCGCATGCGTCTGGCAAATATTACGACACGTCCCGCGCGCATATCGAATCCTCTGTCGAGCATTCGCTGACCGGCATGGGCATTGACCACATCGATCTGCTGCTGATCCACCGTCCCGATCCCTTGATGGATCACGAGGAAACCGGCGCAGCGTTGGATGATCTGGTGGCCTCGGGCAAAGTGCGCACCGTTGGTGTGTCAAATTTCCGTCCGTGGGATTGGGATCTGCTGCAATCTGCAATGTCCAACAAACTGGTCACAAACCAGATCGAGATTTCTTTGTCGGAACTTGCGCCGTTCACCAACGGAGACATCGCGTTCCACCAGAAAAACGGCGACGCAATGATGGCATGGTCCCCCTTGGGAGGCGGTAGCCTGATGACAGGGGACGGCGACGCTGCCAAACAGATGGACGCAATTGCGGCCGAGTTTGGCGTAGATCGCGCGGCGGTTGCTGTGGCGTTCTTGCTGCGCCACCCGTCCAAAATCCTGCCGGTGCTTGGGACCAACAATCTGGACCGGATCAAGACCATCTCGGATGCGATGAAGGTATCCTTGAGCCGCGAAGCATGGTTCACTCTCTATCAAGCCGCGCTCGGCAAGGAGGTCCCGTGAACGTCATGACGCAAACCGATACGATTGAAAGCTTTGTTCCAGATGCTGACAACACGCGCTTGCTGCGCGATGCTTTTGGTCGGTTTGTAACCGGCGTGACGATTGTAACCGCCATGACCGAGGACGGCCCGATCGGGATCACCGCCAACAGTTTTTCATCTGTGTCACTGAACCCTGCGCTGGCGCTTTGGTCGCCAGACAAAGGATCACGACGCGCCGGGCATTTCCTGAACGCCAAGCATTACGCCATCCATGTTCTTGCGGCGGATCAATCCGATCTCTGCTGGGCCATTGCAAAAGATGCTTATGGGCTGCGCGACAAGGGTCTGACGACAAACCAAGTGGATGTGCCTTTGATCGAGGGCTGTCTGGCCCGGTTTGAGTGCACACAGGTTCAGACTGTCGATGCCGGAGATCATACAATCATCCTTGGGTCTATCGACCGAACAACCCTACGCCAAGACGGAGAAGCACTGGGGTTCTTCAAAGGAAAAATGGGAGTCTTTTCGACCAACGACTAAGGGCTGCAGCCGCCTTTAAGGCTGCGTGGGAGGAGTGAATATGAGTTTTTTGCTGGCTTTGGCCACGGTGTTAAAGGTGATCAACGACCTTTTGCTGCGCATTGGACGCAGCATTGGGGTCGTGGCGGTGGCGGCCATGGTTATCGCCATCCTGATCCAGGTCTTTTTCCGTTATATTCTGAACAACGCCCTGCCCTGGCCGGATGAGGCCGCGCGGTTCTGCATGTTGTGGATGACCGGCCTCATGGCCCCAACCGCCTTCCGCAGCGGCGGCTTCGTCGCCATCGACGTCATCGACTCTATCCTGCCCAGCAAGGCTCTTCAGGCGTTGCAGATCATTTTGCTGGTCGTGTGTCTCGTGGTCCTGGTCTTTGCCGTCCAGATTGGCTGGAAAGAGGTCAATGGCCTGGGTGGACGATTTGCCACCGCATCGCTCTATGTTCCCACATCTCTTGGCTTTGACGAATGGTACCGCGTGCCGCGCAGCTGGATGATGCTGTCCCTGTTTGTCGGCGTTGTGCTTTTGATCCTCGTGAATGTCGAACTGATCCTGCGTCGCGTGATTTCTTTGTTTGGCGGAGGCGACAGCCTGCCAGCCATTGGTGGCCCGGTGGCCGGAGGTGCTGAATAATGTTGCTCTGGTTCCTACCCGTCTTTCTGTTCCTCCTCCTGATCGGTCTTCCGGTGTTCTTCTGCCTGCTCGCAGCGCCGGGTGCGCTTTTGTGGCTGGCCGGTCAGGAACGAGATATCACGCTGCTCTACCGCAATCTGTACAACGGTATGGACAGCTTCCCGCTGATGGCGATCCCCTTCTTCATGCTGGCCGGTGAACTGATGAATCGCGGCGGCATCACCTTGCGTCTTGTTGAATTCGCGCAAGCTTTGATGGGCCACTTCCGTGGCGGCCTGGCGCACGTCAACGTTCTGTCGTCGATGCTGTTTGCCGGTCTGTCCGGATCGGCCGTGGCGGATACATCCGCGCTTGGGTCGATGTTGATCCCAGCCATGGAAAAGCAAGGTTACACAACCCGCTTTGCCGCGGCGATCACCGCAGCCAGCTCGGTGATTGGTCCGATTATTCCGCCGTCTGGGATTATGATTATCTATGCCTATGTCATGGGCGAAAGCGTTGCGGCGCTGTTTTTGGCGGGTATCGTGCCCGGCATCCTAGTGGGTGTTGGCCTGATGATCATGGTCAAGATCATGGCCGACCGCTATGACTTCCCGGTTGCGACTGAAAAGTACTCTTGGAAACAACGCGGGAATGCCTCGCTGAAGGCCTTCTTCCCGCTTATGACACCGGTGATCATTTTGGGTGGCATCTTGGGTGGGGTCTTTACCCCGACCGAAGCCGCAGCGGTCGCGGTTGCCTATGCGCTGGTGATCGGTCTGTTCGTTCTGAACACCCTGAAGTTCCGCGAATTGCCAGACGTTCTGACCCGTGCGGGCATCACCTCTGCGGTTGTGCTTCTGCTGGTTGGTGCTGCGATGTCGTTTAAGACAGTCGTCAGCCTGAGCCACGCGCCAGAGCTTTTGGCGCAATGGATCCTGACGCTGACAGAGAATCCTCTGCTGCTGCTGTTCCTGATTAACCTGCTGCTGTTTGTTGTAGGCATGTTCCTCGACGCTGGCCCGGCGATCATCATCCTCGGCCCGATCCTTGGCCCTGTGTTCCTTGGTCTTGGCGTTGAACCGATCCACTTTGCGATCATCATGTCTGTGAACCTGACCGTCGGTCTGGCAACACCCCCAATGGGCCTTGTGCTCTTTGTGGCCGCCGCCGTGTCCCGAGAAAAGGTGGCCACCATTGCAAAGGCGATCCTGCCTTTCCTTGCGGTGGAAATCTTCGTGATCTTCTTGATCACTTTTGTACCCGCGATTTCGCTGACTGTTCCGCGTCTGACCGGCTTTTTGAATTAACAAGTACTTCGAGCGAATGGGAGGTAACTATATGCTCAAAACTATGTTCAAAACCCTCGCTGTCTCTGCCCTATTGGCAGGCACCGCGATGACGGCAACGGCCGCAGATTACACCCTGCGCGCTACAGCCAACTCAAACGAAAACGACGAAGACTATGACGGTCTGATCGTGTTCAAAAACTATGTCGAAGCCGCATCCAACGGCGCGATCGAAGTTGAACTGTTCATCGGTACCCAGCTTTGCTCCAACGGTGCTGAGTGTCTGCAAGGTGTCGCAGATGGCTCTATCGACATCTATATCTCTACCTCTGGCGGTGCATCCGGCCTGTTCCCATATGTGCAGGTTCTGGACCTGCCATATCTGATGGCGGACGACCGTATTGCCGAGCACGTCTTGTCTGGTGACTTCACCCGCACAATGCGTGACATGGCGCTGGAAGACTCCGGCGACGCGATCCGTCTGATGACAATCGGCAACACCGGCGGCTGGCGCAACTTTGCCAACACAAAACGCCGCGTGGCAGAGCCAGGCGACATGAATGGTCTCAAAATCCGGACCGTTGTGGCAGACCTGCCGCAGGAACTGGTACGTGCCTTGGGTGCGTCTCCGACTCCGATCCCATGGCCTGAACTGTTCACCTCGTTCCAAACTGGCGTTGTTGAAGGCTCCAAGAACGGCATCACCGACATCATGGGTATGAAATTCCCTGATGCGGGTCTGCAGTATGTCACTCTGGACGGCCACGCCTATATGGGTGCGCTGTGGTGGATGTCGAACGAAACATTCATGTCCATGCCTGACGACCTGAAAACTGTTGTTGTTGACGGCTTCTACGGCCTGCAGCAGGCAACCTTCGCGTCGCCAAAGCGTAAGTCGATCCAAGCCTATGCAGACTTTGTTGCAGGCGGCGGTGACCTCTATGTTCCAACTCCAGCACAGAAAGCTGCTTTCAAAGAAGCCGCGTCCCCTGTGTATGACTGGTTCAAAGACAACGTAACCCGCGGTCCGGCGATCTTTGATGCGCTGACTGCTGCGGTTGCAGACGCCGAAGCAGACATCGGTGCAGCCCGCGCAGCGGACCTGAACTAAAGCCAACAAAAAAGGCGGCGCGAGGAAACTCGTGCCGCCTTTCCCTTTAAAGACTTCAGACTACCGTAACGGATACATCCACCCTTTATAGTCCTCGACCAAGATATGCGCTTTTTCGATCTCTTCTCGGGTCATTTTCTTGACCACTTCTTCCAAACTGATCGCCGCATCAGGGTCGCCGCCGATGGCGCTCAGCGTGTACCACATATAGGCGCGCACCAGATCAGGCGCAGGCATTCCGCGTCCGATTTCATAATACCAACCGATGCCCGACTGCGCGCCGGGATGCCCCTTAAGCGAGCTGCGCAGATACCATTCAAACGCCCGCTGGTCATCGCGTTCGACGCCCAAGCCCATGGCGTACATCACGCCAATCAGCTCTTCGGCATCCGCGTTTCCAGATCGCGCCGCAGGCTCCAAAAGCGCATAGGCCTTCACAAAGTCGCCCTCTTCCATCAGGTCGCGCGCTTCTTCGATTTCGGCAAAGGCCGGGCCAGCCAAAAGCGCCAAGGCCAACATAAATCGCTTCATTTCCTTCTCCCTTTCGGTCTGGCACTGGGGCTTGCAAACACGGCTGTTGCCACTGATTTGCCCCCGCCCCTTACGGCCAAAGATTTCTTTCCCACAGCGGCTAAGAAAGCCGAACTCGGTCGCCTGCTATTTTACGATAAAATATTGTCGGGGAACAGAAATATTAGCTGCGGAACCTGCCATCATCCGGCTTTGGGCACCTCTGACGGGCTCTCGCTTGGGCTTGGGGAAGGTGGTGTTGGACTGGGGCCGAAACGGGTGTCTGATACGGGCGAAAATCCGGTTATTCGACGCGTGCCACGCAATGCGCCGGCGTTGTGGAATCTGGGTCACAAAGACATCGGTGTTGTGATGCACGACGGGCGTATCAGCGTCGATGACATCTATGGCAACGGCTTTAACACCCCCGCCGAAGAGTGGCTGCCGCTTGGCCTTGAGACCATTTTGGCAGCGCAGGCCCTGTTCCCTGTGACCTCAAAAATCGAGATGGCCGGGAACTCTGGCGAGAACGAAGTGGTGGGCGCGCGGTTTGATCGCATCGACAACGTGTGGCCCATACTGGCCAAACGCGTGCGCACGATCCCCGCTTATGGCGACGGTTTCGTCGAGGCATTCGCGCATATCTCGGCCCCCGAAGACGTCACGATGGTCGACATCGCCAACGCGATTTCCGCGTTTATTATCCAAGACTTCACCAGTTTCGACAGCCCGTTTGACGCCTATCTCGCAGGCGACACAGGCGCGCTGACCGATCAACAAAAAGCGGGCATGGATCTGTTTTTTGGCACCGCCGGATGTTCCGGGTGTCATGCGGGCAGCCTGTTGTCTGATCAAGGGTTTCACGCGCTTGGCCTGCCTGCGTTTGGGCCCGGACGGACCCGCAAATTTGATCTGATCAACCGCGATGTGGGGCGCATGGGCGAAAGCGACAGCCTTGCTGATGCCTATCGTTTTCGCACGCCTATGTTGCGCAATGTGGCGCTATCGGCCCCCTATGGACACAACGGCGCCTACCCGACGCTTGAGGCCATGGTGCGCCACCATATGGACCCGGAAAAAGCCCGCGCAAACTGGCAGCGCGACGACCTGATCCTGCCGGATGTGCCATGGTTTCGCGCCTCGGATTTCATGATCCAGAACGACCGGTTTGAAATGGCGCGACAGGCGGGCGTGCTGGATATCGCGTTAAAACAGGCCAGCGAAACTGACGTTGCTGCATTGGTTGCGTTCCTAAACGCTTTGACCGGAGAGCAGGCCGCCGCCCAAGCCTCGCGGGTGCCGGATACTGTGCCCAGCGGCTTGCCCGTGGACCATCATCAAAACTTTTAAGCATTGCCCCTGTTAAACCTTTGGTATTTGCGTAAAGTCCCCCGGTACCAAGAGCCCCGGGCCGTTTGGCCCCGGGTAAGGCAAAGGGGGAGCTTTTATGACCGTTCGATTTTTTTCAGACAAATCGAGGCCCGTTCATCTTGGCCCCTACCCTCTGGAAAAACTAACACGGATCACAGAAGCAGACCTTGGTGCGGTTCCCGCGATGGCCCCGTTGTCGTTTCTGCGCCCCGAGACACCGGACAGCATCGTCAACGCGATAGACGAATATCAGGCCATGCTGGATGCACTGCGGGACGGGCTGGTTAACACTGCCAAAAGCAGCATTCCCGACAACCCCGCGGAACGCTCTAACCACCTGAAATCGTTTGGGTACTTCAACGATGCCTCGATGGTTGGGATCTGCTCGCTGCCCAAACAAGCACACCTTGCCGAGATGCGCGTAAACCCCGGTGTGGCCCGCCTGTCAGACGAGCTGCGCACACGCCAGACCAAGAGCCTTGCCGCCGGGATCGACGCGATCATGGCAGATCTGCGCGACAGCATTGACGCAAAACCCAGCAGCATCGACGAGCACAACCATGCCATCGTATTCCTTTATGAAAACCCACGCGACATCGGCGACGAGCCGGGCGTTGAGTGGCTGGAAGATGCGCTGGATCACCGCGCGGCACTGCTTGCCAATGAAACGGCAAGCGTCATCGGCAACTACCTTCGCATTCTGGGTGTTTCGGCCAAATCGCATTCGGCGACCGCGTCGGATGTTGATCTGAACATGCTGGCCGTCGCCGCTGGACTTGCCTATGTGGACGGCGACACAATCGCAGCGCCGTGGATCGGGCGCAGCTTTGGGCTGGCCGCCATCACCTGCACCCTTGATCTGGAAACGGACGCGCCCATCGCTCCGATGCAAAGCCAGCCCTATTGGTCGACACAGGGCCCGGGCTGGTGGCTGGGCAAAGGGCACGCCAAAAGTGCCTTGAACAAAGACCCTTATCGCAAACGTAATTTCGCCGACGGCCCTCATCCGTTTGAGCGGCTGAAACGTGTGGACGAACCGACCACGTATATCGACCGCGCGAATGTTGCCCGCGTGCCGAAACGCGCCGATCTGTTCGCGCGAGCGCAATTCGGAGACATGGGCAAGACGCTGCAGGACCAAGCCAAAGGCGGGTTTTATGTCCGCAAAGCCGCGCCGTCGATTGCGCAACGCCGCGCGCTTGGCGCCTTTGTTTTATTGCAAGACGGCACCCCCAACCCCACCGGCAGCCGCCCCACAGACGCCGCGCGAAACGCGGCCAATATCAAGGCAGCCAGCTATTTTATTGGGGTCGACGCGGTCGGTATTTCCGAATGTCCCGACTGGACTTGGTACAGCCATGACGCCGCGGGTGCCGAGATCCACCCAACGCAGGACCAAGCGATTTCGATGATCATCGATCAGGGCTTTGAAACGATGGAAGGCAGCTCGGGCGATGACTGGATCGCTGTTGCGCAATCCATGCGGGCCTATCTGCGGTTCTCGTTGTTGGGCGGGGTGATCGCCAGACAGATCCGCAACCTCGGCTATCAGGCCAAGGCGCATACCGTGATGGATGGCGAGGTGCTTCAGCCGCCGCTGCTGTTGCTCGCTGGCCTTGGCGAGGTATCGCGGATCGGGGAGGTCATCCTGAACCCCTATCTTGGCCCGCGTCTGAAGTCAGGTGTGGTCACCACAGACATGCCCATGGCACACGACAAGCCCATCGATTTCGGCCTACAGAACTTTTGCGAGAACTGCAACAAATGCGCCCGCGAATGCCCCTCTGGTGCCATCACCGCAGGGCCCAAGCTGATGTTCAACGGTTATGAAATCTGGAAGTCCGACAGCCAGAAATGCGCAACCTATCGGATCACCACTCCGGGCGGAGCAATGTGTGGGCGCTGCATGAAAACCTGCCCCTGGAATCTTGAAGGCCTGTTTGCCGAGGCGCCGTTCCGTTGGGCGGCCTCAAATATTCCGTCCGCCGCGCCGGTTTTGGCCAAACTGGACGACCGGATGAAGCGCGGTGCGCTGAACGATACCAAGAAATGGTGGTGGGATCTGAAACTTGGCGAGGATGGCGGCTATCACCCGACCGATGAACCTGTGAACCGCCGCGATCTGCAGACCGATCTGGACCTGAAATACGAAGACCAGACGCTGGCCGTCTATCCCGCGACCCTTGCGCCGCACCCCTATCCATATCCGTTTCCGATGGATCGCGAGGCAGGCATCAAGGCCTATGAGGATATGATCTCGGCAGAAGACTATCGCGCCAAATCCGCGAAAGGAGAGACCGCGCATATTCATCGCTTCACTCTGGACGCCGACAGCCCGGTGGTGATGGCCAAGATCGCCAAAGTCGAAAAAATGACCTCGGATGTGACCAAATACGTTATTGAGGCCTTCGACGGCAGCGCATTGCCTGACTGGACCGCTGGCGCGCATTTGGACGTGGTAGTCGCGCCCGAGTTCCTGCGCCAGTATTCGATGTCGGGCAACCCTGCCAACACCAACAGCTATGAAATCGGCGTGCTGCGCGAGGACGAAGGGCGCGGCGGGTCCAAGTTCCTGCATCGGATTTTCACAGAGGGCCGGCGCGTGTTTGTCAGCAAGCCGATCAACCACTTTGAACTGGACGAGACCGCCACAAAGACCTTTTTGATGGGCGGCGGCATCGGGATCACGCCCATGATTGCCTTCGCCCACCGGCTGCACGCCTTGGGCGCTGATTTTGCGCTACATTATTCCTGCGGCAGCCGCACATCGGCGGGTTTCTTGAAGGATCTTGCAGAATTCCCATGGGCCGACAAAGTGCACTACCACTTCTCGGACGAGGGCACTCGCGCCGATCTGGATCAGGTTCTCGCCGGATATAAGGACGGTTGGCATGTCTATACCTGTGGGCCGGACCGCTTTATGGATGGCGTGATGCAGGCCGCCGAGCGTCAGGGCTTTCCTGAAGAGGGCCGCCATCTGGAATACTTCAACGTCCCTGAACAGCCCGAGTATGAAAACCACGATTTCACTTTGGAATTGAACGACGGGCGCCAGATCCTTGTCCCTGCTGACAAGACGGCCACTGATGTTCTGGCCGAGAATGGCGTGGCTGTGGACGTGAAATGCTCTGATGGGATCTGTGGGGTCTGTAAATGCGGCCTGATCGACGGCGACGCAGAGCATCGCGATTTCGTTCTGTCCAACAAACAGCGCGAAACCCAGATCATCCTGTGTCAATCGCGTGCCAAAGACCCTGGAGGTGTGCTGAAAGTCGACCTGTAAGTCACAACGCCCAAATTTCGTCGCGTAACATTTTTATTCATTTAACACCCTTGGCGTATTTTAATTGCGCTGCAGATGCATAATAGATATGTCACACTGCAGCATAGCAAAGGATATGATTCATGGCGCACGACGGACAGGACCTCGACATGACCCAATCTGCATTGATTTCTGATCTTCTGGATCTGACCGGCGCGGCACTTGCCCCGGTCGATGCTTTGGTTGAAACGACGACCGAGCGTCTTCGCGATATGGTCACAGTCGAAGGCCGCGTCTCTGGCGGCAAGATCGAAAAAAATCAGACGGCAGCACATGCACTTGCGTGGCTTGCGACCTACGCGCAATCGCTTAAGCAGATGCAAGGCTGGGCCGAAAAGCTGCACGCCGACGGCAAGTTTGGCGAGATCGAACAGTTGATCCACCAGATCGCCTTTGGCGAATACCTCTGGCAGATCTATGGCGGCATCCCGATGAGTCAGGGCGAAATCATCCGCCTGCAAGACATGGGCCTGACGCAAGACGAGATGCGCGGGCTGATGATCCCTGCGGTCATGACGCTGTGCGATCAAGGCAACAGCCAAGCCGCGCGCGTGCGCCTTGTCGAACTGATGCGAGAGCAAGCGGCCAACCTGACCGTTGGCGGCGCGGGCCTTGACGAAGAACTCGAGATGATCCGCGAGCAAGTCCGCCGTTACACCGTGGAAAAGGTGCTGCCCCATGCGCATGAGTGGCACCTCAAGGACGACCTGATCCCGCTGGAAGTCATTCAGGAACTGGCCGAAATGGGCGTCTTTGGACTGACCCTGCCCGAGGAATACGGCGGGTTTGGCATGTCCAAAGCGTCGATGGCCGTTGTGACCGAAGAGCTGTCGCGCGGCTATATCGGCGTCGGCTCGCTGGGCACCCGCCCCGAGATCGCCTGCGAACTGATCCTGTGCGGTGGCACCGAGGACCAAAAGCAAAAATGGCTGCCAAAACTTGCCAGCGGTGAAGTTTTGCCGACCGCGGTGTTCACCGAGCCAAACACCGGATCGGATCTGGGAAGCCTGCGCACCCGGGCCGTGAAATCCGGCGACGACTGGGAAATCACCGGCAACAAAACATGGATCACCCATGCAGCCCGCACCCAGATCATGACCCTGTTGGCGCGCACCAATCCCGAGACCGACAACCACACCGGCCTGTCGATGTTCATCGCCGAAAAGACACCTGGAACCGATGAAAACCCTTTCCCGACCGAGGGCATGAGTGGCACCGAGATCGAAGTGCTGGGGTATCGCGGCATGAAAGAATACGAACTCAGCTTTGATGGCTTTAAGGTCAAAGGCGAAAACCTGTTGGGTGGCGAAGAAGGCAAGGGCTTTAAACAGCTGATGCAGACCTTCGAAAGCGCCCGCATCCAGACCGCAGCACGTGCTGTTGGTGTGGCTCAGTCCGCGTTGGACGTGTCCATGCAATATGCCATCGACCGCAAACAATTCGGCAAGTCTCTGATCGAATTCCCCCGCGTGGCGAGCAAACTGGCGATGATGGCGGTTGAAATCATGATCGCGCGCCAGCTGACTTATTTCTCGGCCTGGGAAAAAGATAACGACCGTCGCTGCGACCTTGAGGCTGGGATGGCAAAACTG
>NZ_CAXREH010000048.1:0-11792 GCF_964229375.1 Cognatishimia sp. | reverse complement strand
TTGGATCCAGCTCGCACCCGCAACCGCCTCTGACATCGTGTCATGAAAGCTCAAACGCCCTTCTGGCGGCAGGGCGGTGTCAGACAAACCCGGCAGCGATCGCCGCGCATTGTCCAGAACTTCGCCAATCTTGCGTTCGGCATCTGGATCCGGGTCAAAGACCCTGACGTCCCACCCATTCAACAAAAAACGCGCGGCCCAACCGCCGCCAATCACGCCACCACCAATAATCGTTGCGATGTTCATGTCAGTATTCCTATCCAAGCCAAGAGCCACAACGCCCCCAATGTCAGCCCGCTCGAGGTCAAGGCCAATGTTCTGGCCGAGGCCCAATGTCTGACAAAACCAAACACTGATCCTACACCCATCAAAACCCCGACGAGGACTGCGCTTCCAACAAGCACTCGAACTTGTCCAATCCCCGCCATTTGATCTTGCAACAGGACCGCGCAAATCGCGCCTCCCACTATCAGCACCACAGCACAAGCGGGCAATTTCCACCCACCACCTGAGGCTTGAAGATAGGTCACAAGACCAACGATTCCGGCCAAAGCAAACGTCACAATGAATTCCTTGAAATACGTCTAATCAGTCATTTGACCAAAGGTCCCAGACGCTTGCGGAAAATCAACCCTGCTTTTCACCACTTTTTCTCTTGCCACAAATACCCCTGGAGGTCTGGGGGCTGGCCCCCAGTCCGTCCTAAGATCAGGCTATTTCGCCACCGGTGCGCGCTTGGTCAGACCAAGTTTCGCCCGCACCTCATCCGGCCCGATCACCCGAGCACCCATGTTGGACACAACGGTATTGGCGCGTTCGACCAGTTGCCAGTTTTCGGCCAGCACACCTTTTTCAAGCCACAGATTGTCTTCCAGTCCAACCCGCACGTTGCCGCCCGCAAGCACAGCGGCAGCAGCATAGGCCATCTGGTCACGCCCCAGCGAAAAGGCCGAGAAGGTCCAGGTGTCGGGCACGTTGTTCACCATCGCCATAAAGGTGTTCAGATCATTTGGCGCGCCCCAAGGTACACCCATGCACAGCTGCACCAGGGCGTCGGGCTCAAGAATGCCTTCCGCAACCAGTTGCTTGGCAAACCACAGGTGGCCTGTGTCAAAGGCTTCGATCTCGGCCTTCACGCCCAGATCCGTCATCATCTGCCCCATGGCGCGCAACATGCCCGGGGTGTTGGTCATCACATAGTCAGCCTCGGCAAAGTTCATCGTGCCGCAATCCAGCGTACAGATTTCTGGCAGACATTCCGCAACATGCGCCACACGTTCGGTCGCGCCGATCATGTCGGTGCCGGCGGCATTTACCGGAAAGGGGTTTTCCGTATCGCCAAACACGATGTCGCCGCCCATGCCAGCGGTCAGGTTCAGCACCACGTCTGTCTCGCTGTCCCGGATCCGGTCCGTCACCTCGCGGTACAGCCCAAGATCGCGGCTGGGGGCGCCGGTCTCTGGATCACGCACGTGGCAATGTACAATCGCCGCGCCGGCTTTGGCGGCTGCAATCGCGCTCTCTGCGATCTGCTTGGGCGAGCGTGGGACATGCGGGCTGCGGTCCTGAGTGCCTCCCGAGCCGGTGACGGCTGCGGTGATAAAGACCTCGCGGTTCATGGACAAAGGCATAGGTGATTCCTCTATTTGGTCTTTTGCCACTATGCCTTGCTTGCGCAACCACACTTTTCACAATACGAAATAAAATTGATGAAACCCGCAAGAAACCTCTTTGTTCCAAATCCAAACCCATTGGATACGGTGGTTCTGGTTCTGGACCAGTGCAACACGCTGTCTTTTGCCGCCGCGACAGATCCCATGCGTGCGGCCAATCGAAAGTCGGGGGCTTCGCTGTTTCGCTGGCGGTTTGCGACCGCTGAGGGCAGCGCTGCGAACCTGACGACAGGTCTGACGGTCACGGGCCCTCCTATTGCCAGCATTGCCTCTTGCGACCTTTTGATTGTTGTGGCGGGCTTTGATCTTGCCAAACATGCCACGGCACGATTGTCGGCCAGCCTGCGGCGTCTGACCCAGCAGGGCACCGGTATCATTGCGATTGACGGAGGCCCCTGGCTTTTGGCCAGCGCGGGTCTGTTGAACGGGCATCAGGCCACCACCCACTGGGAAGACCTTGAGGCCTTTACGTCAAAGTTTCCGGAAGTGGAAACCAGACGGGATCGCTATTGCCTGTCACCGCCTTTTGCAACCAGCGGCGGCGCGTCCCCGGCGATTGACCTGATGTTGAACCTGATCGCCATCCGCTGGGGCGGAGATCTTGCGCGGCGCACCGCGGCAGCATTCCTCTATGATCCAGTTCCAGAAGGGCGATGGCAAACGCCCAGTTCGCTGCCCCGCGATCCCCGGCGCCCTGCAGTCGTCACCCAGGTCTTGGATCTTATGGCCCAAACACTGGATGACCCGCTCTCTATTCAGTCGCTTGCGGCGCGAACCCATCAGTCGCCGCGGCGTCTGGAACAGCTGTTCGCGGAACACGTGGGACAGGCTCCTCAAAGCTATTATCTGCACCTGCGTCTGACCGAAGCCCATCGGCTTGCGACCGACAGCCCGATGTCTGTGCGTGATATTGGCTTTGCGACCGGATTTGGCAGCCTCGCGAGCTTTTCACGTGCATTCAAAGCGCAGTTTGGCCAATCGGTCAGCGCGCTGCGACGCGGCAGCTCTGTTGGTACGAACCGCAAATAGCGCGTCAATCGCCGGTCAGGTGCCGATGTCGGCCTGCGCCACAGAGACGGATTTCACCACCGCAAAAAGCGTCTGCCCCAGCTTCAGATCCATCGCTTTTGCAGATCTGCGGGTGATCCGAGCCAACAGATGATCTTCCCCGCATTGCAGCCGTACCAACATACCCGGCCCCTGCCCGTCGCGCAGATCGCTGATCTTGGCTTTAATGACATTTAGCGCAGAAATGCCTTCGGGCCGGCTGAGCGACAGCATCACATCCGTGGCTTTGATCCGCAGCCGCACCGTATCGCCCGTTTGCGCGGCGACTTTGGGCAAGTGCAGGACCGCCCCGCCGCCTTTGAGTTCAGTCAATCCATCTGGATGATGCGCAATAACTTTCGCGCGCAAAACCGCGCCCGTTTCGCGCAGGCCAAGCACAGAGGCCGCGCGTGTGTCGGAAAACACCTCTTCGACCGAACCGGTCTGGGCGACTTTCCCGTCCTTTAGCAAAACGACCTGATTGGCCAGTCGAACAACTTCGGACACAGAATGGCTAACATAAAGCATCGCAATTCCGGCGTGATCCCGCAGCCGTTCCAGATAGGGCAGAATGTCTTCCTTGCGAGCAGCATCCAGCGCGGCAAGCGGTTCATCCAGCAGCAGAATTTCAGGTTTCGACAAAAGTGCCCGCGCCAGTGCTACTCGTTGTTTTTCACCACCCGACAACGCGCTTGGACGGCGTTCCAACAGATCATCAAGCCCCAGCATCGCAACGATCTGGTCCTGATACGCCGCATCCAAGGCCTGCCCACGCGCCCGAGGCCCAAAGCTGAGATTTCGTGCCACGCTCATGTGGGGAAAAAGCCGTGCTTCCTGAAACACATAGCCAAGGTTGCGCTTTTGCGGCGCGAGGTTGATCGATGTCGAGCTGTCAAACACCGTGCGGCCGTTGATTTTGATCTGCCCTGCATTCGGGCTCAGCAGGCCTGCTACAGACTGAATGATCGTTGTTTTGCCCGCACCCGATGGCCCAAACAACGCGGTCACGCCTTCGTCAGCATGAAAGCTGACGTTCAGATCAAAGCCCTGAAACCGGTGAGCAATATCCACAGTGACCGACATCACACGCTCCCGTTTCGAGCACGTCGCGCTAGAAGTTCTGACACGACCAGCGCTATCACGGCGATGAGGGTTGAGACGATGACCAACCTAAAGGCCATCGGCTCTTCGCCCGGAATTTGCAGCATCGCGTATATTGCAGAGGGCAAGGTCTGGGTCTGGCCTGGGATATTAGAGACAAACGTGATGGTCGCGCCAACTTCACCGAGTGCTTTGGCAAAGGCCAAAACAGCGCCCGCGATGACACCGGGCAGCATCAAAGGCAGCGTTACCGTCATATAAATCCGGGCGCGACTGGCACCCAAAGTGGCCGCGGCCTGTTCCAATTTTGGGTCCACGCTCTCAAGCGCCAATCGGATGGCCCGCACCATCAGCGGAAAGCCCATGATCGCGGCAGCCAGCGCCGCGCCTGTCCAGCGAAACGCCAGCAGCAAGCCAAAGCTTTGTTCCAGAAACTGGCCCACAGGGGCGCGCCTGCCAAAGGTCACAAGCAACAGGTAGCCCGTGACGACTGGCGGCAGCACCAAGGGCAGATGCACCACAATATTCAAAAGCTCGCGCCCCCAGAACCGTTTGCGCACCAACAGATGCGCCACCCAAAGCGCCAGCGGCAGGCTGAGCAGCGTGGCCCAAAGGCTCACCCAGATCGACAAGCGCATCGCCGCGAAGCCCTCGGGGCCAAGAAACTCGGCAAGCCAGCTCATTCAGGCACGTCCTGAAACCCGTGCTCTCGGAAAATCTGGCGCGTCGCCGGGCTAAACAAGTAGTTTACATAGGCCTCTGCTTCGGCGGCATCCGAAAGATTGGCCAAGCGATAGGTGATCGGACTGTGATCTTGTGGCGCAAACCGATGCAGCACAGTCACCCGAGGATCAGCAATGGCATCGGTGGCATAGGTCACCGCATAGGGGGCCTCGCCCAAGGCCACCAACCGAAGCGCTGCGCGCACATTATCCGTTTGAAGTATCTTGCCCGCCAGCGATTCCCAAAGCCCCAGCGAGGTCAGCGCTTCGCGGGCATAGATCCCTGCGGGCACCGAACGGTCATGGCCAATGGCAAGAAAGTCGTTATCCAGCAGATCCGGCAGGGTTTTCAGGTCAAAATCAGGCTGATCCGTTGTGCCGATCAAAACCAGCGTGTTGCTCAAAAAATCCTGCGATGTGAACGTGTTGGTACTGCCCTGATCCTGCAGCCACGCAACCCACCGTGTGTTTGCCGACAAAAACACATCCGCCGGCGCGCCTTGTGCGATCTGCCGCGCCAGAGCCGCGCTGCCCGCATAAGAGACGGTGACCTGCGTGGGCGCTCCCTGATTCACGTCGTCCAGAACTCCACGCAAACTGGCGGCTGCAAAGACCGTGATCTCGGCTTTGGCGGCCGGAGCAAGACAACAAAACAGACAGAGAAGAGTGCGCAGCATAAAGACGTCCGAAGTTCGCAGCGACTATGGGCGAGGTCGCAGGCCGTGGCAAGTTCCGAGCGCCCCCTGCGACACAGGCACCCCTAACGTCGCGCGGCGGCCCTATTGCGCTGCAGCCAGCAGACCGTCGACGTCCATATGGGTTTCGATGTGATCCGCCAGCGCTTCTAGCGTCTCTTCAACGGTCTGATCATAGCTGCTGCCCGAGCTTTTCGCGCCCAGCGCCTGCAGAAACGCCGCGCGAAAACTGTCGTCACGGAACATACCATGCAGATAGCTGCCCTGGATTTTCTGATCCTGACTGCACGCCCCTTCCGGCCGATTGTTCACCGAGGCAAAGGCGCGCTCACGGTCTGGCCCATCCGTGCGCCCGATATGGATTTCATAGCCCGAAAAATCATTACCAGAGGCCGCGTGTTTCGCGGAGACTTCGGTCAGGCTTTTGTTCGGCGTCATCACGGTCTGCACATTCAGCAAGCCCAGCCCGTCGGTATCGCCCGCTGGCCCCTCGATCCCGTCAGGATCCGAAATCTTTGTGCCCAGCATTTGATAGCCGCCACAGATCCCCAGCACATGACCGCCGCGCCGCACATGCGCCGCCAGATCTACGTCCCATCCCTGCGCCCGCAGGAATTGAAGGTCGCCTATGGTGGATTTGCTGCCGGGAATGATCACCAGCGTGGCACCGCCCGGAATGGCTTGCCCCGCCCGCAACATGGTCAGCGTGACACCCGGTTCCTGCGCAAGCGGATCAAGGTCGTCAAAATTCGCGATACGCGACAAGCCCAGACAGACGATGTGAACCTCGCCCGTGGTCTCGGATCCGCGCAGGTCCAGCGCGTCCTCGGCGGGCAGCTTCCAAGCATCTGCGAAATAGGGCAGCACGCCAAACCCGGGCCAACCGGTGGTCTCTGCGATCAGTGCATAGCCATCGTCAAACAGACTGGGATCACCGCGGAACTTGTTGATCATAAACCCTTTTACAAGCGCTGCATCCTCAGCCGAGATCACCGCCTGCGTCCCGACGATCTGCGCAATAACACCGCCTCGATCAATGTCGCCTGCCAAAATGACCGGCGTGTCTGACGCCTGAGCAAAGCCCATATTGGCGATGTCGCCCGCCCGCAGATTGACCTCTGCGGGGCTTCCAGCGCCTTCGACGATCACCAGATCATGCTGGGCTTTCAGCTGATGAAAGCTTTCCAGAACAGAGGTCATCAACTGTGGTTTCAGCTTGGCATAGTCCCGCGCTTTGGCTGTGGTCAGACGTTTGCCCTGTACCACCACCTGCGCGCCGACATCGGTTTCCGGCTTTAGCAAGACGGGGTTCATATGCACGGTCGTCGGCAGCTTGCACGCCAGCGCCTGAAGCGCCTGTGCGCGGCCGATTTCGCCACCATCTGACGTGACCGCGGCGTTGTTTGACATATTCTGAGGCTTGAATGGGGCCACGGACAGCCCACGCCGCAACGCGGCCCGGCACAGGCCCGCCACCAACATGGACTTGCCGACATTGCTGCCGGTGCCCTGGATCATGATGGCCTTGCTCATACCCTGCCCCTACGCCTGTTTGGGCAGAAAGGCTTCGACTGCAGCCGAGGCGACCACAGCAACACCGCCCGTGTCAGGATTGGTGACATTCATACCGCCAAACACGGCCCGCACAGTCGCACGGCCACGCGGCAGCAAGGGCACCAACGCGTCGCAATCCACAGCCTCAGGCTTTTGCACGCCAACAGTCACCTGCACCCGCATCTCTGAAGACGCGATGCCCAGGGCGTCAAACATCGGGATTGTCGAATGCCTGATGGCATCCTCGATCGCCCGCGCTGCGGCTTTGGTATAGTCCTGACCGTAAAGGGAATTTCCCATCCCCATCTCGATGATAAAACGCTGATCGCTCATGCTGCGGCCTCCACATCCAGCGCCACGGAAATCGCGACATTTGCCATCACGGTCGGATGTCCATCAGGCCTTGGGACATCAAGCCCGCCTTTGACCGGCACCACCGTGACCTGCCCATAGGGGAAAATCGCGGCAATCTTGTCTGTGTCGATTTGCTCAGGCGCAGCCACCGCGACCTCGACCGTGATCTGCATCTCTTCTTTGTCTTTGCCAAAGAGCTCTGCGAGGTTGATCGAATTGTGCCAGAGCGCGTCTTTCACAGCCCGCGTGGCGGCCTCGGTATAGTCTTGGCGGCGCAGAGAAGACCCCATGCCAAATTCAGTGAGGAGACGTTTCATGTCGAATTTCCTTTTGATCCGCGCCTGAAAGTGAAAATTGCGGCCGCGAGAATAACCAGAGCGATCTCTACTTTAAATGTCCAACGCGCAAGAAATGAGAGTATCCAGTGATCGTGTGTTGGCTGCACTTCGATTAACGTCGTGCCTGCATTTGAATATGGCCAAAACCACGCGACATTCCCAACGATCGTATCTAGACACAAGTGTATGAGGCCTCCAAGGCCAAGGCCGATAAGAAAACCAGATCGTAGAAGGAGGCCCAGCGCGCCTATCAAGGCCCAAACCACCGGTTTGTGCGTGATGTAGTGGTGGTGGTGCGTACTTTGGTTATCGACCAAATAGAACCACAAGATATCAATGTCAGGGCATACGCTCCCAATCAAAATGCCGGCACACAGATGCGTGGAATATCCCATTTTGCGGGCACCTATGGAGGCGAGATATCCTGCGGGTAGGTGACCGATGAACATGGATTAAAACTCCACCCCTTTCTGCGCCTTAATCCCGTCGCGGAACGGGTGCTTCACCAGCGTCATTTCCGTAACCAGATCAGCAGCCTCAATCAACTCGGGCTTGGCGTTCCGCCCCGTCAGGCAGACATGGGTCATCATTGGTTTCTCTTCCAAGAGAAACTCCACGACCTCGTCGATATCCAGATAGTCGTTGCGCAGCGCGATATTGATCTCGTCCAGCAGAACAAAGCGGTTGGTTTCGTCACGGATCAGCTCTTTGGCCTTCTCCCAACCGGCCTGCGCCTTGGCGATATCGCGGTCGCGGTCTTGGGTCTCCCAGGTAAAGCCTTCGCCCGATACAAAGAATTTACAGTCGTCTTTGAAATGGGTTTCCAGAAACTCGCGCTCGCCGGTGGCCCAGGCGCCTTTGATGAACTGCACGACCGCTGTTGGCATCCCGTGCGAGATACAGCGCATGATCATTCCGAATCCGGACGAAGACTTGCCTTTGCCGGGGCCTGTATGCACCATAATCAGACCTTTTTCCTCGGTCTTTGTCGCCATCAAACGGTCCCGCGCGGCCTTGATTTTCTTCATTTTCTCGGTGTGACGTGCAGCGATGTCGGCATCAGTACTCATGGGGTCGTCCTCTTAACTTGACTCGGGGGGCGTATGGGCGCATTTCCGTTCTGTTGGTTCCTGCAATAACGCAGGTGAAAAGGGAATGCGACATGGATTGCGACGCAATTCAAAGCGCAGCCGCCCCCGCGACCGTGAGCGGAGAGGGTTCTGGCAAACCACTGGCGAAAGCTGGGAAGGGCCAGACCTGACAAGCCCCCCGAAAGGGCGCTTGGTATTCGTAAGCCGGGAGACCTGCCAGCGCCAAAGACGTTAACCGGACGGGGTGTTCCGGTGTCGGGAACGCCTTAGTTGCCCGCCCCTTTCGCCCTTGTCCCTCCGGATTGGAGAGACATGATGCCTATTGCACCTGTAGAGGTTCTGGTCTGCTCGACCTGCCGCGCAGGCATGCCCACGGACCTCGAGGGCCCGCGCCCCGGCGCGCAGCTTGCCGAGGCGCTTCTGGCCAAAGACTGGCCTGCCCATGTAAGCGTAAAAACCACCGAGTGCCTATCCAACTGTGACAGCGGTTGCTCGATCGCCGTCCGGGGCGGTGCTGACCGCTGGACCTATGTCTACGGCAACTTCACCGGGGCTGAGGACGCCGATCTGGCCCACGAAGGGCTGGTGAAATACGCCGAAACCGAGGATGGCCTTGTGCCTTGGCGCGAACGTCCCGTTCATTTTCGTAAAAACTGCATCGCGCGGATTCCGCCGCTGAAACTGCCGGAGTAAGGCATATGAGCACTCTTGAGAAACTTCCAGTCACCGTGATCACCGGCTTTCTTGGGTCTGGTAAGACCACGTTGGTCAGCAAACTGATGCAAAACCCGCAAGGCAAGCGTTTGGCCGTTGTGGTGAATGAATTTGGCGATGTGGGCGTGGATGGCGACATTCTAAAGTCCTGCGCGATCCCCGATTGCCCGGCTGAGAACATCATGGAGCTTGCAAACGGATGTATCTGCTGCACCGTAGCGGATGATTTCATTCCAACCATCGAAGCTCTGATGAAGCTGGATCCGCGCCCCGATCACATCCTGATCGAAACCTCGGGTCTGGCGCTGCCGAAGCCGTTGCTCAAGGCTTTTGACTGGCCCGATATCCGCAGCAAAATCACTGTCGACGGCGTGATCGCGCTTGCTGACGCCGAGGCGGTGGCCGACGGTCGTTTCGCCAGCAATGTGGCGGCCGTGGATGCCCAGCGCGAAGCGGACGACGGTCTGGATCACGAAACGCCGCTGGCCGAAGTCTTTGGCGATCAGATTTCCTGTGCCGACATCATTCTTCTGACCAAGCCTGATCTGGCGGGGGCAGACGGTGTGGCAAAGGCCAAATCCCTGATCGAAGATCACGCGCCGCGCCCGCTGCCTGTGGTTGAAGTCGCAGAAGGCGTGGTGGACCCGCGTGTCATTCTGGGCCTGAACGCCGCGGCCGAAGATGATCTGGACAGTCGTCCAAGCCATCATGAGGATCATCACCATCACGATGATGACCATGACCACGACGATCACCACCATCATCACGATCACAGCCATGATGATTTTGACAGCATCGTGGTCGACATTCCCGAACAGATCGATGCAGCGACATTTGCGGCCAAAGTCGAAGCCATGGCGAAAGAGCAGAACATTCTGCGCGTCAAAGGCTATGCGGCGGTCGAAGGAAAGCCGATGCGCCTTTTGGTGCAGGCCGTCGGTGCACGCGTGCGTCATCAGTTTGACCGCCCTTGGAAGCCTGACGAGGTCCGGCAAGGCAAGATGGTTGTGATCGCGGAACATGACAACGTGAACCGCGCCGCCATCGAAGCCGCCTTCGCCAGCTAGCCCAATGCACGTCGTCTTTCGCGAAAGCCACGGGCTCGAGGAAACGGAAATGCCCTATGACGTCGGACAATCTCCGGCGGATTTGGTGGTATTGTCTTTTTCCGACAGTGACCTTGGCGCTTTCGCGGCTGGCTGGCACCGTGGCAAAGACGATTTGCCTTCGCTGCGTCTGGCCAATATTACGGCGCTTAAACACCCGCTGTCGGTCGACACCTATGTGGAAAACACGCTGGAGGGTGCCAAGGCCGTTCTGGTGCGGTTGATCGGTGGCATTCCATATTGGTCCTACGGCATTCAGCAATTGCAGGATCTGGCGCGCCGCAAGGGGATCGCCCTTGCTGTGTTGCCCGCCGATGGGCGCCCTGACACGCGGCTGGACGACGTGTCGACGCTGCCGAAATCTACGCTCGAGCGGCTGACGCATCTGTGCGACACCGGTGGCGCGGTTGCGGCGCAGGCGGCCCTGGCGCAGCTGGCGATTGCCGCGGGCATCTATGCAAAACCCGTGGTCGGGTCCAAGCAGCTGCCTGACTATGGCGGCTGGACGCCGGAACTTGGCGTATGTGATCCGGCGCATACAGGCGATGCACCGCTGGTGGTTCTGACCTTCTATCGCTCTTACGTAAGCTCCGCCGACTTGGCCCCGATTGAGACCATGTTTGCCGCCCTGCGTGCCCGTGGCTTTGACGTCTTGGGCCTGTTCGCCCCGACCCTGAAGCAACCAGAGGCCGCCCAGTGGATCGCAGACAAGCTGCGCAATCTGCAACCAGCCGCCATTGTGAACGCAACGGCCTTTTCCGGCAAAGGCATCGAGGGTGTCTCGCCCCTAGACGCAACCGACGCGCCGGTGTTTCAGGTGGCCCTTGCTACTTCTCGCAAAAAGGCATGGGCCGAAAGCGAACGTGGCCTCGCCCCTGCCGATCTGGCCATGCATGTGGTCTTGCCCGAAGTGGACGGCCGGCTTTTCGCAGGCGTCGCCTCGTTCAAAGAGCCGGGTAAGAAAGACCCGGATCTGCAGTATTCCCGCTTTGGCCACCGCGCGCACGCCGAACGCATCGAAGCTGTTGTGCAAAAGGTCGCCGCGTGGGTCGCGCTGGTCGAAACGCCCGCGTCTGAGAAGCGCGTCGGTGTGGTTTTGTCGACCTATCCGGGCGCGGATTGGAACATGGCACATGCCGTCGGACTAGACGCCTTGGCCAGCGCCGAAGCCATCATCGCTGACCTGACCGAGGACGGCCTCACCACGCAATCAGGCGACGCTGGCTGGCTAGGCGAAGCGTTGGGATCTCAAACCATTCGCTTTTCTCTGGAGGCTTATTCCGAGGCGCTGTCCCTCTTGCCGCAAGAGCTGCGCGAGGATGTGACTTCGGTTTGGGGCGCGCCAGAAGATGATGATCTGGTGCGGGACGGCGCTTTTGAATTCGCAGCCGTCTCCA
>NZ_CAXREH010000047.1:0-21700 GCF_964229375.1 Cognatishimia sp. | reverse complement strand
TTCGCCAGCGCCAAATGTCACCGCCGGATGGTCGGCATAGTCCATCGTGACTTCGCCCTCGAGAACGAGAAAGAAGTCGTCGGTGTCATCATGTTTGTGAAAGGGAAATTCGCCTTTGAATTTGACCACCATCACGTCGTTGCCATTGTAGTTGGCAACCACATGGGGATCCCAATGGCTGTCAAACATCGCCAGCTTTTCAACTAGATTGATGCGCGGGGCGGGGTGGGTCATGTTGGTCTCCTAAGTGCGGTGTTTATGGGCGCAGGTCGCATATCCTCTGAGCGGGTGCGCCGGACCGGCCGCACTCAGAGGCGCGTTAGGAGTAGGTCTAGACCACGGGCGAAGGGCGCCGGTAGGCGCGCGTCGTATGTGATATGGGTCTGTGTAACCATAGTGCGGACTATACCTTGGAAAATTGGAATGAAAAGGGGGAAGTTTGCCTCTTTTTGCGGCTGCGTCAGCGCGTTTGACAGTCTCGCGAAGAAAGCGGTGGCTGGGCTGTGGTTTTGCGCTAGGTCTGGGGTATGAAACGCGCATTGATACTTGGAGCAAGCGGCGGAATTGGTGCTGCTTTTCACGACACATTGACCGCCAAGGGGGTCGAGGTTGTCGGCCTGTCCCGTCGCCGGGACGGCTTGGATTTTGCCGTGTCCGCGCAGGCAGAAGAGGTTCTGGCCCGCGTTGAAGGCCCGTTTGATGTCGTCTTGGTGGCCACAGGCGCGCTGACCTGTACCATTGAGCAGCCGGAAAAAAGCCTCGCAGCACTGACGGCCGAGGAAATGGCCGCGCAGTTTGCGGTCAATGCGATTGGGCCTGCCTTGGCATTGAAACACGCTAAACGTTGGTTGCCGCGCAAGGAAAGATCGGTTTTCGCGGTTTTGTCGGCACGCGTGGGGTCGATCGGGGACAATGGCCTTGGTGGATGGTATTCCTATCGCACTGCTAAGGCGGCGCTCAATCAAGTCGTCAAAACAGCTGCAATCGAGGTCGCGCGCAGTCACAAACAGGCGGTCTGTGTGGCGTTACATCCCGGCACAGTCGCCACAGAGTTCACGGCGGATTTCAATGCGCCGCGCAAACTGACGCCCCATGACTCGGCAACGCGCCTGCTGGCGGTGTTGGACGGTCTTAGCCCCGAGGACACGGGGAGCTTTCATGATTGGAAAGGTGCGCGCGTGCCGTGGTGAGGCACGCGGCAATGAACGCTTAGTTCTGTTTCAGCGCGCCGTTGTCCCACTCGCCCGAGGCTTCTTGACCTGAGGCGTATTTCATCAGGCCTGCACCTTGGCGTTTGCCCGCGCGGAAAGTGCCCTCATAGACATCTCCGTTGGCATAGGTCGCCACGCCTTGCCCTTCGATTTCGCCAGCCTTCCAAGCGCCGGTATAGGTGAACCCGTCTGGCATCGTGATCTGGCCCTGACCATCGCGTTGGCCGTTAAAGAACGTCCCAACATAGATCGTGCCGTCCGGATAGGTGGCGGTGCCTTGGCCGTGACGCTGGCCGTTTTCCCAGTCGCCTTCATAGCGATAGCCGTCCGCATAGGTCATCACGCCGGTGCCGTGGTTTTTGGCGTTCACGAACTCGCCTTCATAGGTGAGGCCATTGGCATAGGTCGCGCGGCCCAACCCTTGAATGATTCCCTGAGACCAGCCGCCTTCGTACACAGAGCCATCCGGATAGGTGATCATGCCCTGACCATCTGCCAGATCCGCCATGAAGTCGCCGACATAAACCGACCCGTCTGGATAGGTCACGGTGCCCGCACCTTCGATGCGGCCTTCGACCCACGCGCCGTCGTATTTATATCCGTCCGCGCCGATAAAGACGCCCTGACCATGACGACGGTCGCCAGCAAAGTCGCCTTCGTAAATGTCGCCATTGGCATAGAACACACGTCCAACACCCTGACGTTGGCCACCCACAAGCGTGCCTTCGTAAACGTCGCCATTGGGCTGTGTCAGTTTGCCTGTGCCGTCAATCTGGCCGGCGCTCCACAGACCTTCATAGATCAAACCGTCTGGCATCGTCAGCGTGCCTTGACCTTGACGCTGACCTGCAATGATCGCGCCGACATAAACCGCGCCGTCAGGATAGGTGATCTGGCCGTCACCCTCTTTGACACCATTCACCCAAGAGCCCTGATAGACATAGCCACCGGGGCTGCTCATGGTGCCTTGGCCGTGGTGCAATGCGTTTACAAAGCCGCCTTCGTAAATGACGCCGTTGGCATAGATCGCGACGCCCTGACCTGTGATCTTCCCATCGGCCCAGTCGCCTTCATAGGTGCCGCCATCGGCAAAGGTGATTTTGCCAGTGCCTTCCGGTTTCCCTTTGGAGAATTCACCCTGATAGAGCGACCCATTCGGGAAACGCGCCTGACCGATGCCACGAATCTCGCCGTCGATCCAGTCGCCTGAATATTCATACCCATTTGGTAGCCGATAGGTGCCTTTGCCGTGCTGAAGCCCGTCTTTGAACGTGCCCTCATAGATGCCGCCATCGTCGTACTGTTTGGTCAGCACATCGCTGGATTGCGCCACGGCACCGGTTGCCGTGCTCATCATCATAAGACCCAATGCAATCGAAATTGCTGTTTTGCTGGTCATCTAGTTGCCCCTGCTTGGGAAATTCGTCAGGCGCGGCCCCCACGCCGTTTGCAAAAAACTAGTCGACCAGAGGCCAACTGACAACGGCTTTTGCGGCTTTGAGCTTTTCCTTGCGCATGGTTCTGGTAAATCAATCACATCTGACCCCAGCGTGAGGCACCAAAATGGCCGACAGATTCCGCATTACGATTGCGCAAGCAAACCCGACGATGGGTGATTTGGCGGGCAATGCCGCCAAGGCAAAAGCTGCTTGGGAGGCCGGAAAACAAGCCGGATCAGACTTTGTCGCGCTGCCGGAAATGTTCATTCTGGGATATAACGCGCAGGATCTGGTGATGAAGCCTGCCGTGCAAGCGGCCTGCCTTGCCGAGGTCAAAGCGCTGGCCGAGGCCTGTGCTGACGGACCTGCCATCGGTATCGGCGGCCCGTTTGCCGAGGACGGCAAGCTCTATAACGCCTATTTCATTCTGAATGGCGGGCGGATCTCCAGCAAACAGCTGAAGCATCACTTGCCAAACTATACGGTTTTTGACGAAGTCCGCCTGTTTGACTCAGGACCGCTGGGCGGCCCCTATGCGGTGGGCAATACACGCATCGGCAGCCCGATTTGCGAAGATGCCTGGTTCCCTGACGTGGCCGAGACGCTAGAAGAATCCGGCGCAGAGTTTCTGGTGGTGCCCAACGGATCGCCCTATTACCGCGATAAATTTGATCGCCGCATGAGCCACATGGTGGCGCGTGTGATCGAAACCGGCATGCCGTTGGTCTATGTGAACATGGTGGGTGGTCAGGACGATCAGGTTTTTGACGGCGGCTCTTTTGTACTTAATCCGGGCGGCCATCTTGCCGTTCAGTTGCCGGTCTTTGACGAGGTGACTGCTCATGTGGATCTGGTCCGCGATGGCGACGGGTGGCGGTGTGAAGACGGAGAAAAAGTCACGCTGCCGGCGGGCGAAGAACAGGATTACCGCGTCTGCGTCGAAGCCCTGCGCGACTATATGGGCAAAACGGGGTTCAAAAAGGTTCTGCTTGGCCTTTCCGGCGGGATCGACTCGGCGATTGTAGCGACGATCGCGGTGGATGCACTGGGGGCAGAGAATGTCCGCTGTGTGATGCTGCCGTCTGAGTACACATCGCAAGCGTCGCTGGATGACGCCGAAGACATCGCAAAGCGGCTGGGCGTGCATTATGACTATGTGCCGATTTCCGAAAGCCGTCAGGCGGTGACAAACACGCTGGCGGACCTGTTTGCAGGGCTTGAGGACGGATTGACCGAGGAAAACATCCAGTCGCGTCTGCGTGGTCTTTTGCTGATGGCAATGTCCAACAAGTTTGGTGAGATGCTGTTGACCACCGGCAATAAATCCGAGGTCGCCGTGGGCTATGCTACGATCTATGGCGATATGAACGGCGGCTATAACCCGATCAAGGATATGTATAAGACGCGCGTCTTTGAGACCTGCCGCTGGCGCAACGCCAACCATCGAGACTGGATGCAGGGCCCTGCGGGCGAGGTCATTCCGGTGTCGATCATCGACAAGCCCCCGTCGGCAGAGCTGCGCCCTGATCAGAAAGACGAAGACAGCTTGCCGCCCTATGACATCCTGGATGGTATTCTGACCATGTTGGTGGACGGTGAGGCCTCGGTGGCTGACTGCGTCGCGGCGGGCTATGCGCGCGACACGGTCAAACGGGTCGAACATCTGCTTTATATCAGTGAATACAAGCGGTTTCAGTCCGCGCCCGGCGCGCGCCTCAGCCGTCGTGCGTTTTGGCTGGACCGTCGTTATCCGATCGTAAACCGGTTTCGGGACACCAGCGACGCCTAACGCGCCGCGCGCCTTGAGGCCAGCACCATCAAGGCTCCGGCGACATAGAACAGCGCGCCCAGACCGACCATATAGGCCAGCACCCCGAGCCATCCTGTGGTTTCGGGGTTCAGGAAGAAATATGGGAATTTGCCGTCAAACAGCCCGCGGATCATCGCATAAACCGAGTACCCAAGCGGGCAGGCCACCCAGACAAGCGGCGCTTTGAACGACAGGCCCGCTTTTGGCGAAAACATCGCCCAGAACACGAGGGTCGCGATGGGGACTGCGGTGTGCTGGATCTCGTTGATCACTGCGCGGATGCCTGTTGGGTTGTGATCTGCCGCAAGCAAAGCGTGATAGACGATGCCAACCATCACGATCCAAGAGGTCACGGCCGTCATCCAACCGGCCGAGCGGTGTGCATTGCGAAGCGCCATCGCAGCAAAGGTCACACCAGTGGTCACCACCATCAGTACCGTGAAATACCGCGCCTGCCGCCAAAGCGACTCAAGCAATCCCATGCCGTCGCTCAGATCCAGGCCGGTCTGGATCACCTGCGCCCCAAGTGCCGCAATCGCGATCACTGCGGCGCATGCTCTTTCAAACTGTGTCAACTGCATCGTCTCTCCCCTGCGCTTCAGGGTTTCGAGCTTGCCCGGATTGGTCAAGCTTTGCGTTGCGTCAAGCGGTGCGTGGCTTTCCGGTTTGGAGACAGGCGGACTTGGGTTAAGGTCGCGGTAAGGAGAGTGTCATGTCGCAAAACAAAACCGTCGCCACATCCGCCAGCCCGCGCGAATTTATCGAGTCAATCGAGCACCCGACACGCCGGTCAGATGGTCTTGTTTTGCTGGATCTATTTGCCGAGGTCTCGGGATTTGAGCCGGCCATGTGGGGCGACAGCATCGTCGGATTTGGCCGCTATCACTATCGCTACAAAACCGGCCGCGAAGGGGATTTTCTGGCGACCGGCTTTAGCCCGCGGAAAGCCAATCAGTCGATCTACATCATGCCGGGCTATCAGGACTACTCCGAGATCATGGGGCGGCTGGGCAAACACAAACTGGGTAAAAGCTGTCTCTACGTGAACAAACTTGCCGATATTGATCTGGACGTTCTGCGCGAGTTGGTGGCCGCGGGTCTTCGGGATTTGGATAAGATTTGGAAGGTTGAGGCGGGATAGGTAACCGCCATGGCTTTCCTTTTCTTATGTGCTACATCGCGAACATGAATTTTTTCTCAAAACTTACTCTTGTTGCGGCTTTTTCAGTTTTTTCGTCGCAGTCGTTCGCAAACCCAACCTCTGGTCAGGCAATATGGGATTATTGTTCGACTAAAGGTGGTAAAGAGGGAGGCGCGTTTTGTATTGGGTTTACCGTTGGCCTTATTGACGGAGCAACAGGCGGTGCGTTGAAAATGACGCATTATCTTGAAGGCGACCTTTCAGAAACCGAGTTCACTAACAACGTTGAGTCGGGACTAGACTTCTGTGTGCCTTCGGCGGTGACCAAAGGTGAAATGGTAAAGACTTTCATAGACTATTTGGAGAGCTCGCCCGATGAACTCCAAAGACCAGCGGTCCAGCTCTATTTAGAAGCGATGTCCAAGTCCTACCCTTGTAAGTAGCATCCACCCAAATTCTGGACAAAGCCGCCGCCTTGTGACAGGTAGCCCGCGAACTCTGGAGAACGCCATGACCACCACCCGTTTCGCCCCATCCCCTACGGGCTATATCCACGTCGGCAACCTGCGGACTGCGTTGATGAACTATCTGATCGCGCGCAAATCCGGCGGGACGTTCATTCTGCGGATCGATGACACAGATCCAGAGCGTTCGAAACAGGAGTATGTGGACGCGATCCAGCGGGATCTGGAGTGGCTGGGTCTGACTTGGGATAAGATCGAGCATCAGTCCGCACGGCTTGAGCGGTACACAGCAGCCGCCGATCGGCTGCGCGAGATGGGCCGGTTTTATGAATGCTTTGAGACTCCGACCGAGCTGGATCTGAAGCGTAAAAAGCAACTGAACATGGGCAAGCCGCCGGTCTATGACCGTGGGGCTTTGGCCTTGTCGGACGACGACAAAGCCGCTCTGCGCGCCGAGCGTGGCAATGGACATTGGCGCTTCAAGCTGGATCAAGAGCGGATCAACTGGGTGGATGGCGTTCTTGGCGATATCTCGATCGATGCAGCTTCGGTGTCGGACCCTGTGCTGATCCGTGGTGACGGGCAGTTCCTGTATACGCTGGCCTCGGTTGTGGATGATACCGAGATGGGCGTGACACATGTGGTGCGCGGCTCTGACCACGTTACCAATACGGCGACCCAGATCCAGATGATCGAGGCGCTGGGCGGCACTGTTCCGACATTTGCGCACCATTCGCTGCTGACCGGACCGCAGGGCGAAAGCCTGTCCAAGCGACTGGGCACCCTCAGCCTGCGCGATTTGCGTGAAGCGGGCGTCGAGCCTGAAGCGCTGCTGAGCCTGATGGCACGTTTGGGATCCAGTCAGCCGGTCGAGTTGCGGACCTCTCTGGACGAGATCGCCGAAGGCTTTGATATCGACCAATTTGGGTCTGCGCCGACGAAATTCGATGTGGATGACCTGTATCCGCTGACCGCGCGCCATCTGGGTGCACAGCCCTTGGCGGCTGTGGCCAACGACGTGTCCGCCGCAGGCGTAGACGCCGCAGATGCCGAGGCGTTCTGGGCGGTGATCCGCGAGAACATCACGACCCGCAAAGACATCGCCAAATGGGCCGACCTCTTTGCCCATGGTGCCGAACCGGTGATTGACGACGAAGACAAAGACTTTGTGGCCCAAGCGCTGGACATGCTGCCCGACGGTCCGCTGGATGGCGACAGCTGGGGTGCCTGGACCAAAGCCGTAAAAGAGGCCACCGGACGAAAGGGGCGGGGTCTGTTCATGCCTCTGCGCAAGGCGTTGACAGGGCAAAGCCACGGTCCGGATATGTCCGCGGTTCTGCCCTTGTTGAAGGTCATTAAAGCCAAAGCTGCCTAGGCGCAGGTCGCCTCGGCGGGCTATTGGTCATTGCGAATTGACGACAGAGGGGCTGTGATGCAGCCCCTCTGTGCGTTTTTACAGATTGGCTTTCTGGGCGTTGCGTGGTCTTCTTTTGCCAAGCGTAAGGGGTACGAGTATGGCAGACCAATCAGCGAAATTTCTCACAGGCTCTCTGTTCAAACACGTTTCGGTCATGTCGTTGACGGCCTCGATTGGCTTGGTTGCGATCTTTCTGGTCGACCTTGTTGATATGATTTTCATCTCGATGCTGGGCCGCGACGAACTCGCGGCGGCGGTGGGATATGCGGGCGCGATCCTGTTTTTCACCACTGCGTTCAGCATCGGCATGGCGATTTCAGCGGGTGCGCTTGTGGCCCGCGCGCTCGGCGAAGGCGATACCCACAAGGCCCGTCGCCGCGCCGCGACCTCTACGATTTATGGCTTTGTTATTGCGTCGGTTTTCTCGGCGATCGTCTGGTTCAATCTGGAAACGCTTGCGGCCCTTATGGGGGCGTCTGGCGCGACGTTGGCGCTGTCGGTGCATTATATGCAGATCATCGTGCCAAGCTTGCCTATCCTCATGCTGGGCATGGTGGGCGGCGCGATCTTGCGGGCCCATGGGGATGCCCGCCGGGCCATGATGGCGACCCTGATGGGGGGCTTGGTGAACGGGGTGTTGGACCCGATCCTGATCTTTGGGCTGGGTCTTGATTTGACAGGGGCGGCCCTTGCATCAGTTGCGGCGCGGATCACGATTGGCGTGTGGTCGATGTATCCTGTGTTCAAATACTACGGTGGGTTTGACAAGCCGACCCGAGAAGAGATGCGCGTGGACTTGCCAGATATCGCAGCCATCGCGGCCCCGGCCATCATGACCCAATTTGCGACGCCGATTGGTCAGGCCTTTGTGACGCGTTCCATGTCTGAATTTGGCGAAGAGGCGGTTGCGGGTATGGCCATCGTTGGCCGTCTGGTGCCCGTGGCGTTTGGTGCGCTGTTTGCCCTGTCCGGCGCGGTCGGCCCGATCATCGGTCAAAACTATGGCGCGGGCCAGCATGACCGTGTGCGCGGTGCATTTCGCGATGCGATGATATTCACCGCCATCTGGGTGCTTGGAGCGTCGTTGGTGTTGTTCCTGCTTCGAGAACCTCTGGCGGGTCTGTTTAACGCCGAAGGCATGGCGATCACGCTGTTGTTCCTGTTCTGTGGACCTCTGGCGCTGACCTATGTGTTTGACGGGTTGATCTTTGTGGGCAATGCCTCGTTCAACAATCTGGGCCACCCGTTCTATTCGACGATCATCAACTGGGGACGGCACACGCTGGGTACAATTCCATGCGTGACTGTCGGCGCAACCCTTTGGGGCGCGCCGGGGATCATGATCGGACAGGCCGTGGGCGGCGCGATCTTTGGTCTGATCTCACTGGGGCTCGCGATGCGCGTGATGGGTGTGCGTAAGCCACACGAGCCACAGTCCTTTGCGCGCGAAGGACGTCAGATGAGCCTCTGGCACGGTCGCCGTTAAACGCTGATCCCAATGCGGTCGAGTTCGGCATCCACCAGCGCGGTCTCGGTGGGTGTCAGGGTCTGGTGACGCGGGTATTTGGGCGCGGCACGGTCGTTGTCGATGGGGTGATCCCATCCGGCTGTCGTGTCAAAAAAGCCCCGCACACCGTCGGTGCCGAACTCTTTCAGAAAGCCCTGAATGACCACATCCAGATAGCTGAGCAGGATCGGACCCTTCTCCAACACCAGGTCTGGCGCGGGTTTTGGCACCACATAGACCGCAAGATCGATGGCGTCCTCGCGCGCGTGCGCAACGTCTTGCGCAGGCAGCCTGTCGTATCCGGTTTCGCGCACATCAAGCTGCGCCCAATCGCCGTCAGGAACATGGGCAATCAGCCCCTGAATAGATGCCGCGGCAGGCTCGATTGACAGGAAAGGGTGTGGCCGCAAGGGGGTCATCTGCCAGACCCTGCGCCAGCCGTTTAACGTGGCGGGCGAGGTCTCTGCGTACGTATGCGTATGGACATTTACAAGGCTGCCATAGCCGAAAAAGAAAGGTCTGCTCATGCGGCGAATGAGGCGGTTTTTCCAGGGCGAGTCAATCGCAAAATCGCGCATGCATTGGTATGCATTCACGCGTGGGTGAATGTCGTTTTCGTGACGGTATGTCAGAAATATGAGTGCAGTATGAGGGTAATTATCTAACCAACTCATAAAGTTAGAATATTTTTTGATTTGTCGCTTTTTGACGTCGCAAACCCTCTTGAATCGGTCGATTTTCCTGCATAACGTAAAGAGACATGGTGACTCGGGAGAACCGATTAATTTCGGTGCCGAAGGAGCAACCGCCCCGGAAACTCTCAGGCCGCTAGGACCGAGACCGCCATGAATGAACTCTGGAGAGAGGCGCAAGTGCGTCCGCCGAAGGGATAACGATCTCAGGCGAAAGGACAGAGGGGGCATCGCGCGCATGGGTGACATGTGCTTTGTGATGCCGGACGCGTTTTCGATGAAACTGCCTCCGGAATGGAGGAGCGAGATATGGCTGACACCGGTGATCTGCACCGTACGCCTTTGTATGACATGCACGTTGGCCTTGGGGCCAAAATGGTGCCGTTTGCTGGCTATGACATGCCCGTGCAATACCCGATGGGGGTCATGAAAGAGCATTTGCACTGCCGTGCCGAAGCGGGCCTGTTTGATGTAAGCCACATGGGGCAGGTGATCCTGCGTGGTCCAAGCTATGAGGCGGTGGCAGCCGCTTTTGAAACGCTGGTCCCGATGGACGTGCTTGGCCTTGGCGAGAACCGTCAGCGCTATGGCTTGTTTACGAATGATGCCGGCGGTATCGAAGACGATCTGATGTTTGCCAACCGTGGCGACCATCTGTTTGTCGTGGTCAATGCGGCCTGCAAAGAGGCCGATATTTCGCGCATGCAAACCGCCCTTGAACCAGAGATTTCGGTCGAGGTCATCACCGACCGCGCCCTGATCGCCTTGCAGGGCCCAGCCGCAGAAACCGCCCTGGCACGTTTGAACCCTGCCGCGGCGGACATGCGTTTCATGGACGTCGCGACGCTGGATCTGCAAGGCGAAGACTGCTGGGTGTCACGCTCAGGCTATACCGGCGAGGACGGCTATGAGATCTCCGTTCCACAGGCTGCGGCACAGGCCCTTTGCGAAGCGCTGCTGGCGATGGACGAAGTCGAGCCGATCGGACTTGGCGCGCGCGACAGCTTGCGCCTTGAGGCGGGTCTTTGCCTTTATGGAAACGATATCGATGCCCAAAGCGACCCCGGCGCCGCGGGTCTTAGCTGGGCAATCCAGAAAGTTCGCCGCACCGATGGCGCCCGCGCAGGCGGCTTCCCCGGTGCCGCGCATATTCTGAACGTACTGAGCAACGGCGCGACCCGGAAACGCGTTGGTCTGCTGCCCGAAGGGCGTGCGCCAATGCGGGCCGGCACCCCGATATTCGCGGATCAGGACGACGAAACACCGATCGGCTCGGTCACATCCGGCGGCTTTGGTCCGTCTTTCAATGGCCCGGTCGCGATGGGCTATGTCAGCATCGAACACGCCACTTTAGACACACAGCTTTTCGGCGAAGTCCGTGGCAAACGCATGCCGCTGAAAGTCGCAAAGCTTCCCTTCATTCCAGCCAACTTCAAACGCTAAGCCAACAGGAGAACCCACATGAAATTTACAGAAGAGCACGAATGGCTCCGCGAAGAAGACGGCCTGATTGTCGTCGGCATCACCGAACACGCGGCCGAGCAACTGGGCGATGTGGTGTTTGTTGAAATGCCAGAGACAGACACCGAAGTCAGCAAAGATGACGAGGTGTGCGTGATTGAATCCGTCAAGGCCGCCTCTGACATTCTGGCGCCGATTGATGGGGAAATCGTCGAGGTCAACGAAGCGCTGGTGGACGAGCCCGGCAAGGTCAACGAAGACCCGCTTGGCGATGCCTGGTTCTTTAAAATCAAAGCCTCTGACGCAAGCCAGATGGACGACTACATGGACGAAGCCGCTTACAAAGACTTTATCGGCTGACTCTGAAAATTCTTTGGGCGTGACGCCTGATCCCATGGGGCCCTTGGGCTCCAACCAAAACTTGTATCCGAATTCGGAGGCCAACATGCCTTTCAAACCAACAGACTATCTGCCGTACGACTTCGCCAATCGCCGCCACATCGGGCCGTCTCCGCAAGAGATGGACGCGATGCTGAAGACGGTCGATGCACCTGATCTGAACGCTTTGATGGATGATACGCTGCCTGCAGCCATTCGCCAGCAAGAGCCGCTCGATCTTGGCCGCCCATTGTCTGAGCGCGAGTTTCTGCACCAGATGCGTGAGGTCGCTGGCAAAAACAAGTTGATGAAAAGCTTGATTGGCCAAGGCTACCACGGCACCGTCACGCCCCCGGCGATCCAACGCAACATCCTGGAAAATCCGGCTTGGTACACGGCCTATACGCCTTATCAGCCTGAAATTTCCCAAGGCCGCCTTGAGGCGCTTTTGAATTTCCAGACCATGATCAGCGATCTGACAGGTCTTGAGATCGCCAATGCCTCTCTGCTGGATGAATCCACCGCCTGCGCCGAAGCGATGACGATGGCGATGCGGGTGTCCAAATCCAAGGCGAAAGCCTTTTTCGTTGACCGCGACTGCCACCCGCAGAACATCGCCGTGGTGCAAACCCGTGCAGCCCCGCTCGGCATCGAGGTCATCGTCGGCAACCCTGACAAAATGAATGCTGATGAGGTCTTTGGGGCGTTGTTCCAATACCCTGGCACATATGGCCATGTTCGCGATTTCACAGATCACATCAAAAAGCTGCATGCGGCCAAAGGCATCGCGATTGTTGTAGCCGATCCCTTGTCTTTGACCCTGCTGAAAGAGCCGGGCGAAATGGGCGCGGATATTGCCGTCGGATCAACTCAACGGTTCGGTGTGCCGATGGGCTATGGCGGCCCGCACGCAGCCTATATGGCAACAAAAGAATCGCACAAACGTGCGATGCCCGGCCGTCTGGTCGGGGTTTCGGTGGATGCGCATGGCAATCGCGCATACCGTCTGTCCCTTCAAACCCGTGAACAGCATATTCGACGCGAAAAGGCGACTTCGAACGTATGTACGGCTCAAGCGCTGCTTGCAGTAATGGCGTCGATGTATGCGGTGTTCCATGGCCCAGAGGGGCTGAAGGCGATTGCACAGCGCATCCATCGAAAGACTGTTCGCATGGCAGAAGGCCTTGAGGCGGCTGGCTTTAAAGTGGACCCTCAAAGCTTCTTTGACACGATCACAGTCGACGTTGGTCCGCTGCAGGCGGCGGTGATGAAATCCGCGCGAGACGAGGGCATCAACCTGCGCAAAGTTGGCGAAAAGCGGGTTGGCATCAGTTTGGATGAAACCACCCGCCCCGAGACCATCGAAGCGGTCTGGCGCGCCTTTGGCATCACCAAATCCGACGATGATTTCACGCCGAAATACCGCGTCCCCGAGGCGATGCACCGCCGCACCGACTATCTGACTCACCCGATTTTCCACATGAACCGGGCCGAGACGGAAATGATGCGTTACATGCGCCGTCTTGCGGATCGCGATCTGGCGCTGGACCGCGCGATGATCCCTCTGGGCTCCTGCACCATGAAGCTGAATGCGGCGGCCGAAATGATGCCGATCTCTTGGCCAGAGTTTGCTCATATGCACCCGTTCGCACCCATCGAGCAGGCGGCGGGCTATACCGAAATGATCACGGATCTGTCCGACAAGCTTTGCCAGATCACCGGGTACGACGGCATGTCGATGCAGCCAAACTCTGGTGCACAGGGAGAATACGCAGGTCTTTTGACGATCGCCGCATACCACCGGTCACGCGGCGAGGGGCATCGAAACATCTGTTTGATCCCGATGAACGCGCATGGCACCAATCCGGCCTCCGCACAGATGGTGGGCTGGAAAGTGGTTCCCGTGGCCTCTGACGAGCGCGGTGACATCGATCTGGATGATTTCCGCGCCAAAGCTGAAAAGCATGCGGACGATCTTGCGGGCTGTATGATCACTTACCCGTCGACCCACGGCGTGTTTGAGGAATCCGTGATCGAAGTCTGCCAGATCGTGCACGACGCGGGCGGTCAGGTCTATATCGACGGTGCAAATATGAACGCGATGGTCGGCCTCAGCCGTCCGGGCGATCTTGGTGGTGACGTCAGCCACCTGAACCTGCACAAGACCTTTGCCATCCCGCATGGCGGCGGTGGCCCCGGCATGGGTCCAATCGGTGTGAAAGCCCATTTGATCCCGCATCTGCCAGGCCATCCGGAAACCTCGGGCGAAGAAGGCCCCGTATCGGCTGCGCCTTACGGGTCTGCCTCCATCCTCGCGATCAGCTGGGCCTATTGCCTGCTGATGGGCGGCGACGGTCTGACCCAGGCAACGCGGGTTGCAATCTTGAACGCAAACTACATCGCCAAACGGCTCGAAGGCGCATTTGATGTCCTTTATAAAGGCCCATCAGGTCGTGTCGCGCATGAATGCATCATAGACACGCGCCCATTTGCCGACAGTGCGAATGTGTCTGTGGATGATATCGCCAAGCGTCTCATCGACAACGGCTTCCATGCGCCAACCATGAGCTGGCCGGTTGCGGGCACACTGATGATCGAGCCGACAGAGTCTGAGACCAAAGCAGAACTGGACCGCTTTATCGACGCGATGCTTGCGATCCGTGACGAGATCAAAGCCATCGAGGACGGTACCTCGGATGCGGACAACAACCCGCTGAAAAACGCCCCCCACACGATGGAAGATCTGGTGCGCGACTGGGATCGCCCCTATTCGCGCGAACAGGGCTGCTTCCCTCCGGGCGCGTTCCGCGTGGACAAATACTGGCCTCCGGTCAACCGCGTCGACAACGCCTATGGCGACCGTCATCTGGTCTGTACCTGTCCGCCGATGGATGATTACGCCGAGGCTGCGGAATAACCGCAGGATCTCGCAACACACATGTGTTTTGGGCAGGGGAGCAGGCTTTCTCTTGCCCGAAATATCCCGGGGTGAGGCCAGAGGGCGCACCCTCTGGACGAGGGGCAGAGCCCCTAGAAATCAGTCAGCACTGCGCAGGGTTCGAGCCGGTTTGGTCGACAGCGGCGCTGCGGCAAAGGCCAGCCCTGCCAGCAAAGTCGCCAGAACACCTCCAGCCACAATCGCCAGCGCATTGTTCCAGATGATCTCGAACTCGGTTTCCAGAATATAAAAGCTCACAGCCCAACCGCCCAGAATACCAGCCGTCAGCGCCACAAGACCTGCGGCTGTGCCCAACAGTGCGGATCGCAACGCAAAGCTGGCCAGAATACGTCTGCGCGTCGCCCCCAGCGTCTTTAGGATCGCAGCTTCATAGGTCCGGTTCTGTTGGCCTGCCGCCGCCGCGCCGATCAGAACCAGAAAGCCCGTCAACAAGGTGGCCGCTGCCCCATATGAGGTTGCTGCGGCGATCGAGCCAAGGATGTTGCTGACGTTGTCGATCGCATCGCGCACTGAAATTGCTGTGATGTTCGGGTTCGCGCTGGTGATATCGCGCAGGATCGCCGTTTCGGCCTCTTTCTCTGCATAGACCGTCGCAATAAAGCTGTGCGGGGCTCCGGCCAGCGCGGCTTCGTTCATGACCAGAACAAAGCCCATGCCTGCGGTCGAGAAATCCACGTTGCGAAAGCTGGTCACAGTGCCAGTGATATCGCGCCCAAGGATGTTCACGGTCATCGTGTCGCCCAGTTGCAGGCCGATCTCTTCGGCTTCTTCGGCGGCAAAGCTGATCTGTGGCGTGCCCGCATAATCTGCGTCCCACCATTCTCCGGCCAGCAATTCCGTGGTTTCGGGCAACTCGGCGGCATAGCTCACACCACGGTCACCTTGAATGACCCAATGATCGCCCGCGAACTCGGTGGCAGGCGTGTCGTTGATGCGCGTGATGATGCCACGCAGCATCGGCGCGCTTTCAACTTTGCTGACGGCCGGATCGCTGTCCATGCGCTCCAGAAAGGCGGGCATCTGGTCGCGTTGGATGTCGACGAAGAAATAGCTGGGCGCAACACTTGGCAAATCCCGCGAAATTGCACCGCGCAGGTTGCCGTCGATCTGCCCGACTGCGGCCAAGACAGACAGGCCAAGCCCCAGCGACAGAACAACCGAGGCCGCGCCTTCGCGTGGGCTGGAAATCGCAGCCAGGGCCCAGCGCAGCGCAGGGCGGCGGCGCGAACGGCGGCTGGCACGCCGTGAAACCCAGCGGATCGCAACCGAGGCCAGCGCCAACAATAGCAGAGCGCCCGCGATGCCGCCCGTGGTCCAGAGGGTCAGGGTTACATTGCCTGAGAACCAGGACGCCGCCGCGACAAGTGCCGCAAGCAAGATGCCGGTTGCCAGCAAATAGCGCAGCGCCGGAATGCCGGGGGCAGCGTTCATCGCATCACGAAACAAAGACGCCGCGCGCACGTCTTCGGTGCGGGCCAGCGGCCACAGCGTAAAGATCAAGGCAGTCAGTGCGCCATAGACGGTCGCCTCGAGCAGGGCCTCTGGATGCACCGCAATTACCGTCGGCAGAGGCAGCACCGCAGAGATCACTGGCGAGAGCACTATCGGGGCCAATGTGCCGAGGACCAAACCAATGGCGATGCCCAGAATGCTGAGTATCCCGATCTGAATAAAGTACGTCAGAAAGATCGTGGCGCGGGACGCACCCAGCGATCTGAGGGTTGCAATGACCTGCGTTTTGCTGGCCAGATAGGCGCGAATGGCCGCAGACACGCCCACGCCTCCGACGGCCAGACCGGCAAGGCCGACCAGGATCAGAAAGGCACCCAGCCGCTCGACAAAGGCCGCAATATTGGGGGCACCGTTGCGACTGTCGCTCCACCGCATGCCGGTGTCTTCAAATTGCGCCACAGCATCCGCCTGCGCGAGATCGATGTCCACCGTGTCGGCCAAGAGCATCCGGTATTGCGTATCAAACAGGGTGCCAGGCGCCAGAAGGGCTGAGTCCGCAAGGTCTTTGGTCAGAACCAGCGTGCGTGGACCAAGTCCAAATCCGCCGCCCGCACTGTCAGGTTCATGGGCGAGAAGGGCGGTTACCACGAACTCTTGCAGGCCAAGTTTGAACCGGTCCCCAAGCTCCAGCGCAAGCTGCGCGGCAAGCTGGGGATGGATCACCGCGCCGGGCAGCCCGTCTTGACCGGCAAAGGCGGTTTTCAAGTCTGTGCCGTTGTCCAGCCTGACCTCTCCGATCAAGGGGTAAAGGTCGTCAACTGCCTTGATCTGCGTCAGCCCGCGTTCCGTGCCGCTGTCGCGTTCAACGACAGCCATCGAGCGGAAATCCACAACCTCTGAAATCGAGGTTGCTTGTGCCTGCATCCACGCGCGTTCGGCTTCAGATGCAAAGCGGTAGGTGAATTGCATCTGAGCATCCCCGCCCAAAAGCACCGCGCCTTGTTCTGCGATCCCTGCTTCGATCGAGGATCTGACAGATCCGATCCCGGCAATCGCGGCAACCCCTAGGGCCAGGCAGGCCAGAAAAATTCGAAAACCCCGCAGGCCTCCGCGCAATTCACGTCGGGCAAATCGGCTGGCGATGCGCAGGCTCATTCTGCGGCCTCTTGCGTGGTGTCGATGCGTCCGTCGCGCAGCCGGATCACGCGGTCACAGCGCGCGGCCAATGCGCGGGAGTGTGTCACCAGAACCAAAGTGGCCCCGTGGCGGTCGCGCAGACCAAACAGCAGATCCATGATGGCTTCGCCATTCGCGCCGTCCAGGTTGCCAGTGGGCTCGTCCGCCAGCAACAGTTTTGGGCGCGGGGCAGCCGCACGTGCCAAGGCGACGCGTTGCTGTTCACCGCCCGACATCTGCGATGGATAGTGATCGGCGCGGTGACCCAGACCCACGGCCTCAAGCTCTTCGCGTGCGCGCTCAAACGCGTTGTTGTGACCTGCAAGCTCCAGTGGCGTTGCCACGTTTTCCAAGGCGGTCATCGTTGGGATCAAATGAAAGCTTTGAAACACCACGCCCATGTTCTCGCGCCGAAACCGCGCCAGCGCGTCTTCGTTCATGGCGGTCAGATCTTGGCCCAATGCGGTGATCTGGCCCGCGCTGGTGCGTTCAAGCCCACCCATCAGCATCAGCAACGATGATTTGCCGGATCCAGACGGCCCGATCAGGCCCAAAGTCTCGCCCTGAGGGACTTCAAGAGAGATCCCATGCAAGATTTCCACCAGTCCGGCGTTGCTTTCCAGCGCCAAACGCACATCTTTAAGAGAGAGAACCGTGGTCATAAGGAGAGCCTGTCTATGGGTGTTGCATCGCAATATGGGTTCGCGTCATGGCGAAGCAAGACGCTTGCCGTGGTTTTTGGACTGTGCGGTTCAGTTTCTGCCGCTGAAACGACGATTGTCGCCTTTGGTGACAGTTTGATTCACGGATACGGACTGGCGCAAGGCGATGGGTTTGTGCCGCAATTGCAGGCCTGGCTGACCGCTCAGGGGCAGGACGTCACGGTTTTGAATGCGGGCGTGTCTGGCGATACTACAATGGGCGGGTTGTCGCGCGTTGCTTGGACGCTGTCGCCTGACGTAGACGCGATGATTGTCACGCTGGGGGGCAATGACTTCTTGCGTGGCCTCGACCCTGCAGCCAGCAAGGCCAATATTTCGGGCATTGTCGAGACCGCCAAGTCGCAGGGCGTCGAAGTTCTGCTGACCGGAATGCAGGCACCTGGCAACTATGGGCCGGAGTACAAGGCCGCGTTTGATGCGCTCTATGGCGAGGTCGCCAGCGCCAACGATGCTTTGCTGGCGGAAAGTTATTTTGCCGGTCTGCCGTCAGAGGATCCGGCCGAGCTGCGCGCCTTGATGCAGGCCGATGGGATCCACCCCAATCGCGACGGGGTCGCGCTGATCGTCCAAGCGCTTGGGCCACATGTTCTTGAGCTGATTGAAAAGGCGGCCGACTAGTCCGCGCCCCCTTTGGGCGGGCGCAACGCAGGTGCGGTCAGGATCATAATCGCGGCCAAACCAAGCAGGATCAGCAGGGCGCTGTGCAATGACGTTGCCTCGGCGACAAAGCCGATCAGTGGCGGCCCCAGCAGGATACCGCCATAGGCAAAGACAGCCACACCCGCCACAGCCATCGCTTTGGGCATCGAGCGCGATGCACCAGCGCGTGCCATCGCCAAGGGCATCGCAAGCGCGTATCCAAAACCCAGCGCGACAAATCCCGTGATGGCAAGCATTTCTGTGGTGGCCACGGCGACGATCACGGCACCCACAAGGGCGAAACCGGCGCTGACAAATCCGGCGTACAACGGGCCAAGTCGTCCGATAACGATGGCACCAGACAGGCGCATGATCACCATCGCGGTGGCAAAGGCCGCAAGCCCGATTGTGGCGCGGCTTTCCGAGGCCTCTGTGACTTCGATCAGGAAAAGGGCGCTCCAGTCGGCAATCGCTCCCTCTCCGAGGGTGGCACAGAGGGTGAAGAACCCAACCAACAACAGCTTGCCGCGCAAGATCGGCAGGAAAGGCGTCTTTTCTGCCGGTTGTGGTGTGAAGGCCCAAGAGATGTTCATACCCCACAGGGCCAAAGGCGCTGCCACTAATGCAATGATCGCAAAATGTGTTCCATGTCCCCATCCCATGGGGATCACGATCAAGCCACTCAAAGCGCCGACGACGGATCCAAGGCTCCAGATCGCGTGAAAGCTGGGCATCCAGATTTTGCCCGAGGTCTCTTCGGCCTCGGTGGCCCAGACATTCATCGCAACGTCCATGCCGCCGCCCGTCAACCCAAAGCAGACGATGGCAATCGACAGGGTCCAGACGGTCGGAGCCAGGCTAAGACCCAGCATCGACAAAACCATCAACAGCCACAGCACCCGGCTGATACGCGCGCCGCCGTGCCGATCTGCCAGCTTGCCCGCAATCGGAAAGCCTGTGATCGCGCCCGCCGCCATCAGCAGCAAAAGCAGGCCAAGCGCATCATGGCTGAGGCCAAAGCTTTGTTTGATCGCAGGCAGTCGTGCGGCCCAGGTGCCAAACAAAATGCTGTTGGCCAGAAACGCGGCGGCCACGGCCAGCCAAAGTCGGGTCGAAGGTATGGATTTGTTTTCAGGTAATATCATGGTCAGGTGCCTCTCGTGCACTATGACCGTCGGCGCAGCCCACGCAACAGGAAACTTGGAATGCGACGTCCGGACTTCATCAGCAGAGCCGGGTATTCCAGGCGACCGGCCAAAACGTTGAGATAGTCATGCCGCAGTCGACCGGACCGCCCCATCCTGTCGAAGAAGGCGTTTTGATAGCGACCCGAGAACACCAGCTTGCGCAGCCAGCGCGCGATGCGCAGGTTGCGGTGAATGGGACGCAGGGCCAGCAGGTAAAGGGCAAAGGCTTTGTCAGCGCGCCCTTGGTTCAGCGCGGCAACCGCGGCTTTTGCGGCCAGTTCACCTGACTTGATCGCATAGGCGATGCCTTCGCCGGTGATCGGATCGACCAAGCCTGCTGCGTCGCCTGCCAATAGGGTTGCGCCCTTGCCAGGTTGCGTTCTGAAATGCCCAAATGGCAGAAAATGGCCTTTGATGCGCGGCAGATCTTCGAGGTCCAAGAGGTCAGTGTAGGACTGCATCCGAGCTTTCATATCAGGGTTATGCGAGATTAACCCGCCGACACCCACTGTGACTGACTCGGTCTTGGGGAATTTCCAGCCATAGCCCCAGTCGGCTGCATTAAAGTCAATGCGCAGCGCTTTGGAGTCATCGGTCTTAGGCGCTTCGGTTTCCAGCGCAAAGCCGATGCGGTCGCGATCAAAGGCCGTGCCAAACAGATGCCGTGCAACCTGACTGTTGACCCCATCTGCGCCAATCAGCACCTGCGCTGTGATCTCTTGGCCGTCATCCAGCGTAACGCTGGTCCCTTCAATCGCGCTGATCCGCTTGCCGGTGAAGTCCAGCGCGCCCAGTTCAAGCGCGCGGTTCACCATCTGATCGTCAAACGACAGCCGCATTGCCAGATGGATTGGGGCCACGTCCTGCATCTGCGCCAGACGTTTGCCCGCATGCCAGAATTCGACATCGGACGTGCTGAGGATGTTATCGAAATCAGGGTCTTGGCCAAAGGCCTGCTGAAAGTAAGCCCGGCTGCGTTCCGTTACGCCGCCACCGCAGAGTTTGTCGCGGGGAAAGGTTGCTTTGTCGATCAGCGCAACCGCCATGCCTTCGCGCGCAGCGACGGCGGCGGCGGCAGACCCGGCAGGGCCGGCCCCAATGACAATGACATCAACCTTCGGCATGAATTGCCTACATACAACTTACGTTCAATGCTGCGTATGTGCGTCGGCTTTGCGGTTTAGGTCAATTGAAATATGTGGCGTTGACCAGAAAGGGGCGCTGAAAATGAAATCGCGTCCGGAGCCTTTGGAGGGAAAGCAGGCTCCGGACGCGATGAATGGCGCTGATTAGTCAGTAGGTTCGACCCCCACGCGCCCAAGAGAAATTCGTGGCGCTTAGGCGCGGCGGTTTGCCCGCAAAGCAAGCAGGGTGACCATTGGCAGGCCGATGGAAAGGAAAGCGTAAGTGTTCAGGGCCAGCGAGACGTCAAAGCCAAGGGCCAACTGAGTGATCGCACCCATCAAGCCGAGTGCGCTTCCAAACAGAAACATAACAAGAGCCATAGCAATCTCCTCTTCTTCTGAACGTTAACGGCCGCATTCTGCTTGCCAAAGTTCCCGAGTGACGGGGTGCTACAGTCCCGTTCACACTAAAGGGTGAAATGGGGCGCAAATAAGGCTGACCTGTGGCAAGAGGTTGAAGAGGCCTTCTTTCGCGGTATTTAGCGGCTGTTTTCTTAAGGAACCCCTAAGCGGAACGCGAAAATAGGGTACACACGTCAGAAAGGCGGTCACCCCACAAAGGATCGACACGTGCAAAAAGACCCCTACCAGACGATGGATGATGAGGCCTGCACTCTGATGCAGAACATTCTGGATGGCGCGACTTATGCAGCGCTCGCGGTGACGCAGCCGGATGGCACGCCTTCTGTAACGCGGGTGGCCTTTTGCGTGGATCAGGACAACGCGCCTGTCACTTTGATCTCTGATTTATCGCTGCATACGAAAGCTTTACGCAACGTGCGCCGTTGTGCGCTGCTGATTGGCGAGCCGGGCGAGAAGGGCGATCCGCTGACCTATCCCCGGCTGACGTTGCATTGCGAG
>NZ_CAXREH010000046.1:0-16628 GCF_964229375.1 Cognatishimia sp. | reverse complement strand
CCCTCAACATTCGACATCAGATAGTCCAGATCATAGATCGAGCCCCAGCCCGCATCTGCATGATCCGCCCCATCGCGCCAATCGGACAGCGGCATGTAATTGTCGATCCCCACGAAATCGATATTCGCATCCGCCCAAAGCGCATCCAGATGAAACCACAGATCGCCAGATCCGTCCTGCGGATGACACCCGAAGTATTCCGACCAATCCGCTGCATAGCCAATTTTGACCTCTGGCCCAAGGATCGCGCGCACGTCTGCGGCCAGATCGATCAACTGGGTCACCGCAACAAACTCATCCAAAGCACCGCGAATCCAGGTCAAAGACCGCATTTCAGATCCGATGCAGAAACTTTCAACGCCCCCAGCCGCCGCGCAAAGCGCAGCCTGATGCAATATAAACCGACGATAGCGCCATTCATCCGGCCCGCTATAGGTCACGCTGTCGTCCGCAACTGAAAAATCCGACGCCTGCGCACTTCCAAAGAAATCAGCGACTTCGCCTGCTGCACTGACTGTCTGATCCGGGCTGCCGGGGCGGCCAGGTGCCTGAGACAGTGTGATCCGCCCACGCCACGGCAAAACGGGCTGATTATCCGCGTCGCTCCAGGGATCGGGCAAGCCATTGCCCGCGACCTGATCCATCAGGATGAACGGGTAGAACATCACCTCTTTGCCAAGTTCCCGCAAATGGCGGATCGCCTGGATCACGCTGGCATCGGCAGGCGTCCCGCCATAAAGCGGACGACCGTCTTCGCGCGGCACTTGCTGGGCATCGGCGCGTGCGACACCTGCGACCTCCCAGGCCAAAGACGTTTCAATATCGACAGCTTCGACCTTTGGGCGCACCTCGCACTGGCCACACCTAAGGTCATTGCCAAACCAACTCACCACCAATGACACCGCATCGCAATTCGGCAGCTCTTGTTCCAAAGTGGCCATCGAGGTTGCAAAATCCGTCAGGCCCGAAGGCGCGTTCATGTTGACGGCCCGCTGCGTTGCCACATCCTGTTGCACATAGACAGGTTCGGTCGCCAAAGCGTATTCCCCTGATCCCGGAATAAGCGCGACGGCTCGTGTACCAAAGCTCGGTTCAAAGGCCGCGCCATCCTGCGCCCGTGGCGAGGGGCGCGAGACTTCGAATGAGAACTGTGGTACACGATTGCCAAATCGCTCCAGCGCCAGATCCTCGAATACCACATAGGCCAAACCGCGATAGGCCGGGACGGCATTCATCCCCTCGACCGCTTCGATCTTGGGATCAGGCAGTTGCGTTTCGTTGCCCGTGTAAATCCGCATGTTCAGGTCTTGCAGCGCGATTTCCTCGCCATCCGCCCAAACCCGCGTGACACCCGAAATCTCGCCTTCGCACAGGCCAATCGCCAAAGAGACCGAATAGCTGAACGCCTGCACCGTTGGGCCAGAGGGCCGTCCCTTTCCGCCGCCCGAGGTTGTGACTGTCTCGGCAAATTCGGTGGCCCAGATCACGTGCCCCCCGATCCGTTGCTTTGCGAAAAGCCGCGCGATCGGCCGCCCCTCGCCGGTGCCGGTAATGCGATACCTGTCGATACGCCCGGTCTCTATGGTGCGCGACCCAGGCCCCATGATCCGCTGATCAATCGCATTTCCCAGAACCCCGCCAACAAAGCGCCCAATCGCCACAGCAGACAGCCCAGCAACCGAACCACCCACCATGCCTCCGACTGCGGCACCCGCAGCAGACAACAGCAAAGTCGCCATCCTTAATCCCTCTCTGGAAACGTAAACCGCGCCACAATACGGCGCGCCCAAGGCCTGCTCAGGGCGCTCTCTGTCACCGCATGACCGCTAAAGGCATGAATAAAACTTGCATCTTCACCGACACGACCCTGAATCCCAAGATGCTTGGCGACAGATCCCTCGCGCATGCGAAACAGCAGAACGTCGCCCTCTGAGGCGTCTCGAACAGGCACAGCCTGCAAATGGCGCATGGCCGCGCGCAGCAATTGCTCATCACGCGATGGCTCTGACCAATCAGGCGCGTAAAACGGCACGCGCGCAGGTTCATCACCATAAAGCGCGCGCCAGACCCCACGCACCAACCCCAAACAATCCGTGCCAGCGCCCTTCAGTGAGGCCTGATGCACATAAGGCGTCCCAACCCAACGCCGCGCCTCGGCCAGAGCTTGTGTCCCGATCATCGCCGCAAACTCCCGCCGGTATTCTGGCCGTTGTCACGCGGGCCAACCGTCAGCCAGTCTTCGCTAGGAATATCCGGAAACCCTCTGAAATTATGGTGATTTTGGAACTTCAAACGACAGGTCTCAAACCGCTTGTCGCAACCGGCCTGCACCCGCACCCTATCGCCCACACTCAAATCTGCCGGCAACGGCGCCCACAATTCGATGCGCCGTCTCTGCGTCTGACGGTCTTGCTTGATCAACCCAAACAGCCCCGATGCGGGCCCCGACACAACATCCAGCCGCCCCTTTGCAAACCAGCCGTCGTCAACACCATCCAAGGCCGCGAATTCGATGACGCGGTTGTCCTCAACACGCGTCACCTCAACCTCAAACTCAAAGCCACTGGTCGATGTCAGAAACCCGCACTGACCGTCACCCAGGACCGCAGAACAGGCACGCTGATAGAGCCGTCCAGTCGGCTGGTTCAACGCTTCGGTCAAGCCACGCAGCTCTGCCTGAAAAGCGCCCCCGGCCCGCCGGATTTCACCAATCGAGCCACGAAACAGCACGGCACGCTCATCAACATTCTGCCAGTTGACCAGCCAGGCCGTCACCTCTGCGCCATCAAACCTGCCGGCTGCGATATCCGCCTCGGAAATACCCGCGTCTCGCAAGGCTCCTAAGGCTTCGGAATTGTCCACCGACAAACCCGTCGTCTGTTCCAGAACCTGCGCCGTTAATCCGCTGTCGGCCTGAAAAACCGTGGCATCAAACGTCAAATCCCGGTCATGATCCGTAAATCCCAAGACCACACCATCCGTGCGCGCCACCCGCCAGCACCGCGCCATCGTTGTGTGTCCGGTCGCAAGATGCGCCAGAAGGCCGTCTGACACCCCCATCACACCCGCACCTCAATCACCGGAACATCGGGAACATCACCGGCCTGAAAGCTCGCGATGGACGTCTGAATGCGATCGGTCTCAAATCGGACAGGCACGTCGAACTCAAACCCCGCCGTCACCAGATCCTCAGGCCCCGGCGCTTGCGCCAGAACCACCACACCGCGCGTGACATCGACCTGAAACTGCACGCCTTCACTCTGTTGCGCATCGCCAACGCCAATCTTGACGCTGCCCACAACGGGTTTCGCGATGGGCCGCAGATACCGCTGATCGCCAGACACATAGGCTTTGGTCAGGGCAAATTCCGTGCGAACACCATCCCCGCGACCGATCTCTTGATCGCGAAAATCCACTTCGTCGCTTGGCAAGCAGCTTTTGAAATCCGCCCAGTCTTTCCAGCGAAACCCATGCATTTGCCCGCGCCGCGCCTCAAAGAAGGCCAACAGCACCGAAATATCATCCAACGACCGCAACCCAAGCCCCGCGTCATAGCGCCGACGGGCATGTGCCCAGGGCGTGTTGCGTTCCTCATGGCCATTGGCCAGCGTCACAATATCCGTGCGTCGCTCTGGTCCCCCCAACGAGCCGAAACTCAGACTCGTCGGAAACCGCACCTCATGAAATCCCATAACTCACCTCACATATTCCGCTGCCCGCGGCTGATCGCCCGGCTCACCTGCGCCGCGATCTGCCCTTGGCTACGCTGAAACCCCGCCACATCGGGCGTGCTCACATGAATCGAGATATTGATCGACGTGCCCGCGCTAGCTCGCACGCCCAGCTTGCCATCCGCGCCGCGCGCCAAGGGCATGATCGCCTCAGGCCCCGCTTCGCCCACCACCCCCATGCCACCGCGCATCGGGAAAGGTACCGGCCCGCTGACCACGCCGCCATTGGCAAACGGCATCACAGGCCCTTGCGAAAATGGCGCGCCATTCTCAAACGGCAGCACACCAAAAAGCCGCCCCACGCCCCCTGCCAGCATCGAGCCAAGGTGGTCCGCCACAGGATTAACTGCGGCACTGTAAGCCGTTGAAATCACGGAACTCACGATATTTTTCAGAGCGTCGCCCAGACTGTCGCCCTGCTTCACAACCCCGTCGATCGCACGGCGAAACCCGCGCTGCATACCGCGCTCAAACGTCGCTAAATCGCCGCCCACGTGCTGCAGGCCACCCCGCAGCCTTTGCAACTCGCCGTCAAAGCCTGCCACCATCTGACCCGCCTGCGCAGCAGACATCTCGACCGCCTCAAGCTGGCTCTCCAGATCGCCAAGGCTCTCCATCTCACTCATCAGATCTCTCCTCATCCGGATAGGCCGCCAGCAAAGCGTCCAGCTCGCCCCGCGCCATCGGCGCCACGCCAGCCGACTGCCCCAACATCAAGGCCAGTTCCGCCGGCGTCAGCGCCCAGAACTCTCGCGGCGTCAGGCGCAACCGCTGCACACCCGCGCGCAACAAAGCGGCCCAATCCATGCACCTATGCTGCGTCATCAGGCACCTGAAACGCCCGCGCCAAAAGCTGCGCCGCCACCTTCGCAGCCCCCATCGGCCCGCCTTCGATGTCTGCGGCCATCAGATCCGCCGGATCCCCACGCCAGCCACCACCACGCAAGCCAGCAACCAACAGCGCCAGGACATCACGCGAAGAAAACGCCCCGCCCTCAAAGCGCTCCACCAGATCGACCAAACCGCCCGCCTTCAGACCATCCTCAAGCTCGGCCAAAGCCCCCAATGTCAGCTTCAACACATGGCGTTGCCCATCCACGACCAAGGCCACCTCTCCGGTCCAGGGGTTCGCCATGTCCTAGGCCGCCACGAAGGTCAGCGCCCCCGCAGAGGCCAGCGACATCTCATAGCTCGCCTCACCGTTATAGCTCCCGGCATATTCCAAGGCCGTCACTTGAAAGGCCCCCTGCACGGTGCCAAAATCGGGGATAATCACCTGAAAGTCAGGGATCTCGCCGTCAAAAAAGATCTGCCGCGCCCGCTCGTCGGTACCTTCGTCCTTGAAAACACCAGATCCCGAAATCGCGGCCGTCTTGACGCCAGAGCCTGACAACAACTCGCGCCAGCCTCCGGTGCTGTCCAGCGAGGTCACATCCACCGTATCTGCATTGAAACTGATGCGCGTGGCCCGCAGGCCTGCGATGGTCTGAAACGTCCCATCGCCCAGCATATCCACGCGGATCAGTAAGTCTCTTCCGTTCTGAGCCGGCATCGCCGCGCCTCCTTTTGATTAAATCCCATCCTCAACCCGCGCCCCAAAACGCAGATCAATCCGCCGCAGGTTCGCCGCTTCTTCACGGCTCGCCACGGCGCGCTCAAAACGCAGCGCCACCAAGGTGCCGCGCACAAGCGTCAGGTCTGCATTGTGCAAGGCGTCGCTGATCGCCACGGCGACGCCTTTGGCGGTTGCAAAGCCTGACACGTCCGACACCACCGACACCGTCACACGATGTGCGGCCCCGACGCCCGTTTTGTCCGATTGATCGACGGCCACCTCTGGTCCCAAGGTCACATAGGTCGCAGGGATCACCCCGCCCGGCACCTCGTCATAGACCGCCGTCCCCACAAGCGCGCTCACGCCCGCATCCGCCAACAGCGCCTGATAGATCGCGCTTTGCAGTGCCACTGACACGCCGTAACTCATGCCGCCACCTCTTCGCGCGCGAAACAGGTCAGATAGCGTCCCGCCGCGTCCTGATCCGCCACGGCAACGATCCGAAACAGCCGAACACCGTCCCGAAACCTCTGCCCCGGCATGGGCCGCGCCGCTTCACCAACCGGCAAAGCCCGCACGGTTATGCGATAGTCCACCCGCGCAGCCCCCACAGCCTCACGCTCCCGATCGCGTCCGGTGCGCGGTTTCACCTCGGCCCAAAGCGTTCCCAAAACCGTCCAGGTTTCAGAAAACCCGCCCGCGCCATCCGCAACCTGCTCTGGTGCTTCCAAGGCCAGAACCCGGTTCAAATTCGGCAGCCCCATCACACAGCCCTCGCACCAATGCGCATGGGCCGAAATCGTTCAATCAGGCTGGTGACGCCAAACGGCATACAGCCTCGCGCCAACGCGGTCTCATTGCGATATTCATAGTAATGCGCAGCCAACAGCATCACAGCCTGCTGCAAATCCGCAGGCACATCCGCCCAGCCCCCAAAGCCCGCCGTAAACGCCACAATAGCCTCGCCTGAGCCGATATTTGGCAACAATGCGCCAACCGCACGCAGCTTTGGCGCATGCTGGTCAAACTCCAACCGATAGCGCGCCGCCTGCACCACCGTCTCAGCGCCGGTCAGATCCCGCAACGCCACGTGCGTAACACTCGAAACCGGCGCACGGGGCAACACCTGAACACGCGCGTCCGACCATTCAGCCACCGTCAGTTCAAACCCACGCGCTATCAAAACCTTGCTGATCCGCGCTTCCACAGCCGCCAGCGCCGCCCGCAAATACCCCTCAAGAACCGCATCCTGCAGCGTTTCATCGCCAAACCCGGTCCCCAGCCGCAAATGCGCGCGCAACGCCGCCAATGGCAAATCCGCCACTGCGACAGATCCCGTTTCCACCAAATTCATCTGATGTCTCCGCTTAAAAAGATCCTCAAGGCTCCCCTCCGCAACGGGCGCGCGCCGCGCGTCGCTCTGTCGGAGGGGAGCTGCCAGATCACGCGCACCCGGCGCACGCCCTGACGTGGTGGCCCGACACCCCCACGCCGCTTCACTGCCCGTTAAGAGACAGCGAACCGCAAAAGCTTGATCGCCGCGAAATCACTCACATCACCGCCCACACGTTTGGTCGCATAGAAAAGCACATGCGGTTTTGCCGAGAACGGATCACGCAGAACCCGCAGATCAGGACGTTCCGCAATCGTGTAACCACGCGAGAAATCACCAAAGGCAATCGCATCCGCACCGCTCGCGATATCCGGCATATCTTCGGCCACCAGCACCGGATACCCCAGCAGACGCGCAGGCTCGCCCGCCGCCAGACCATCCGACCACAAAAAGCGCCCATCCGCATCCTTCAACTTGCGCACTGCGCCCGCCGTGCGGGAATTCATCACAAAGGTGCCATTGGCGCGATACTCCGCCCCCAACGCATAGACCAGATCGATCAGCTCGTCGGGGCCGTTAAAGGCACCATCCGCGCCCGTCGCCACATATCCCAGATTGCCCCAGCTCCAGGAGGCATCATCTACGGCCGTGTGGTTCAAAAAGCCCGTTGGCTTATCCACCCCGTCACCGCTCACAAAGGCCGCCGCCTCAGAACGCGCAAACTTGTCGGCAATCCGGCCCGCAAGCCAGCCCTCAACGTCAAACGCCGTGTCATCCAGCAAGCGCTGCGACGCCTTTGGCAGCGCCGAAAGCTCGTTCAGCGGGATCGCAATGCGCTCAATCGCGGGCGTCGAGGTTTCCGTGGTATCCGCCACCTCGGTGGCCCAACCCGCTCCGGCTTCCGAACGGTCAATCAGCACATCAAAGGACGTCGCTTCGACCTGCACCACATTGGCAATCGCTCGGATCGACGCCGTCGACGTCAGAACGGATGCAATCGCCTCCGACGTCACCGGATCCACCAGATACCCACCGTCAGAATTCACCACCGTGGACAGCGCTTTCTCTTCCAGCTCCAGCCCACGCAGCCCATCATCATCACCCGTGCGCAAATAAGCCGCCATCGCCTTTTGATGCGGCGCAAACTCTTCTGCAGCCGTGCTCAACGCGGGACGCGCACCCGCAACCATCTTTCGTTCCAAAACCATCATTCGCTCTTCCTGCTTTGCCAATTTCGCTTTCAGATCCCCCTGAAAGCCCTTGAATTCGCGTGCAAAACCCGCAACGCTCGCCGTCATTTCCGCAATCGGAGACAGATCTTCCCCGCCCCGAGACTTCGCCTCAGCCATTTCAATTTCCCTTTTTGAATTTGCGGCGGCCTAGCCCGCCATCTCCTGCCGCGCAGCCTCGATCGCCGCCGTCATGTCCCTGATATCTGCCACAGCCAGCCCGTCGGCCTTTGCCGCGACCCGCGCCTCAGGCAGCATCGGAAATGTCACCAAAGACACTTCCCACAGTTCCACCTCTACCAAGCGTCGCGTACCGCCCTCTTTGGTCGCCTGTTTGGTGCGATAGCCAATCGACAGCCCATCGATCGCCCCCGCCTCAATCAGCGCCATTGCCTCACGCCCCTGCGCTACATCCACCAGTAGACGCCCCTTCACATAAAGCCCACGCGCGTCCTCACGCACCTCATCCCAGACCCCAATCGGACGCGCCGGATCGTGCTGCCACAGCATCTTTACAGAGCGCCCACGCACCTGAAGCTGTGCCAATGACGCGCCGTAAGCCCCGGCCGCCACCACATCACCGCCCTGATCAGGCACGTCAAACAGAGACGCATATCCCGCAATCACCGCACCGTCTTGCACCTCAAGCCCCGCGCCGAACTGCATAAATTTCCGCTCCAACTCCATCGCCATCCCCTTTACGGCAGCTGCAAAAGCGAACTAAACGCCTGCGCCAAAATCACCCCGACCACACCGTAGACTGTCAGCCATAGCCGCTTCTCCAGCCGCTCAATCAAGGCCTCAATCCGGTCCAGCCGCTTGTTCAAACTCTCAAACTGCAAATGCGCCACCCGCTCATGCGCTTCCAGCCGCAAGGCCGGCGCACATTCAAATGCCTCAAACCCAAACCGCTCACTCATGCACGGCCTCTGATGGCAGTCCCAGCATCTGCCGCTTCTCCGCCGCGCTCAGAAAATCCGCGCCCATCACCCGCGCCCATTGCGCATCCCGTTCTGCACTCAGCGCTGTCACCTGATCCAGATCCGGTCGCACCCCCAGGCGCTCTCCGGACATCTCTGAAAGCCACCCCGCAACCCGCGCCAGAACCCGCGTCGCCAAAGGCAAAACCGTAAGGCGGAAAAACGCCCGATGCGCTTCTTGATAGTTGGCATAGGTCGCATCCCCCGGGATCCCCAACAACATCGGCGGCACCCCAAAGGCCAAAGCTATCTCACGTGCTGCCGCCTCTTTGGTCTTTTGAAACTCCATGTCGGATGGCGAAAACCCCATCGGCTTCCAATCAAGCCCGCCTTCCAGCAACATTGGCCGCCCCGCATTGCGCGCGCCCTGATGATGCATCTCCATCTCGCCCACCAAGCGGTCATATTGGTCAGAGGTCAGCGAACCCTGCCCATCTGCCGATTTATAGACAATCGCCCCAGAAGGCCGCGCCGCATTGTCCAACAGCGCCTTAGACCAGCGCGACGCCGCCCCATGCACATCAATCGCCGTGGCCGCCGCCTGAAGCGGTGAAAACCCATAGTGATCGTCCTGCGGATGGAAATTCCGCACATGCAACACACGCCCCAAAGCCGCATCAAACCGATGTTTGCGCCCGCCAACGCTGTATTCATACCCCGCAGGCCAGCCATCCGCCCCGGGCACCACCCGCATCCGGTCAGAGCGCAACACATGCAGCTCAACAGGCAACCCCTCTTGCCCGACCGCTTCGACATAGCCATCGCCCGCCAGCAAAAGCTGCGCATAAAGCGCCTCAAGCAGCTCGGCCCGCCCCTGCGCCACATTCGGCCGCGCCAGCAGATCCTGCACCGGATGCACCGCAAACTCCCCCACGGCACCATCCATCACCAACGGCAAGGCCGAGGCCGCTTCTGCAATCATCTTCACACAGCGATAGCCAACTGGATTGCCCGCAAAACCCGTCTTGGTCAAAGACACAACATCCCGCGGACTCCAGGCCACACGGCCGCCACTGGCATAGGCCACCACCGGCGCCGTCGCGCTTGCCTTCTGCTCTGGGGCTTGGCGGCGTAGAAATTCAAACATCTGAGACCCTCGCTGTCTTTGACGAGGATCACTTTCCCAAAAACCTTTTAAATCTCCCTCACACCGCCGCCCGCAGACAAAGCAACACCGGTTTCACCTTGTCTCAAATACTCAATTTTACGCTCACAACGCTCGCACCGCTGGCCGCCGCCACGCCTTGCTTGCCTCAAGAACGACCTCATGCAGCCCCCAAACCAGCGCATCCACCCGATCTGGCGAGCCTTGCCCCTGAAAGCCTGCCACCGTCATCAAACACATCTGATCCTCGAGCTTATCCAACCCGCTCATATGCGCCACGCGGCCCTGTTCATACAACGCCGCCACGGGCTCGGCCCGCGCCGACTTGCCAACCCGCGCATGAACGGCTTTAAACGCCACCAGCGGATCCACCTGGCGCACCACCGATTGCACCAGATCGCCACCCTGATTGACCTCAGCCACCATCAGATCCGCCTCCCACCGCGCCATCGCTGCAATCGCGGCCTCGGCCCACCAAACCGGAGAGCACCCCTGCACCGAGGCATCCTCCAACACCACAGCCCGCCAGTCCTGCACCGGCCCTTCCGTCATGGCCCCCACCACCACGATGCCACAGGTGTCGGCCTTTGCCCCCGTAGACACGGGCGGATCGACCGCAACCACCACGCGGCTAAGCGCACCGGGCATATCCACCCGCGCGCGCTCCAGCACCTGCCGTGACCACAGCGCCCCCTCGACGTCTTCCAGGATTTCCCCATCCAGCTCCTGCCGCCCCAAAGCTGACGTGCCATACCGCGCCCGCACTTCGCTTAGGAAACTTGCCGCCAGATTTGCCGCGTTCGCCTCGGTCGCAGCTTTTGTCACCACCGTGCTGTCCAGCGCCAAAATCTCTTTCAAAACCGCGACATTGCGCGGCGTGGTCGTCACCACCTGCCGGGGATGCTCGCCCAGCCTTAACCCGAACTGCACCATATCCCAGGTCTCGCGCGCCTTGGGCCATTTCGCCAACTCGTCGACCCAACAGGCATCAAACTGCGGCCCCCGCAAACTCTCGGGATCAAAGGCCGAAAACACCTGCGCCACCGCGCCATTTGGCCACTCCAGCATCTTGCGCGCGCCATGCCATTTGGGCCGACGATCTGGCGGCGAGCAGGCCAATATCCCGCTCTCACCGAAAATCATCACCTCTCGTGCCTGATCCATCGTTTCACCGACCAGTGCCACCCGCCGCGCGATCCCGGTATCAAGCGGACCTGCCCCTTCGACCATCGCGCGGACCCACTCTGATCCAGCCCGCGTCTTGCCAGCTCCGCGTCCGCCTAAAATCACCCAGGTCTTCCAGGCGCCCTCCGGCGGCAGTTGATGCGCCAAGGCCCAGAACTCAAACAAAAAAGGGAGAGCCAAAAGCTCTCCCTCGGTCAACTCACTCAGGAACCTCTCCTGCGCCGCAACATCTTCGCAAGCGAGCCAACCGGCAGCCGATCGTAGCTCTGGCCGCCTCAAGGTCGAGGGCATATCCCTGCGCCACGCCTTCTTTTCGTTTTGCCCGTTCTTCAAACCTAGCCTCCGTTTCCATCGCCAGTTTGGACCAGTTGCGGATCTCTGCCAGCAGCTTGGCAGCCTCTTTGATCGCTGCTGGATCGCCCTCCATGACCTCATCCTCCATCAAAGCCAACAGCTCCGTCAGATAGGTCATCGTGCGGCGAACCTGCTCGATCTCCGCGTCTAGCCCCGCCTCATCAGGCGGTTGTTCGTCTGTCATATGTGTCGCCTCTCATGCAAAGTTCCCCCTCCACACGAGCGAAATTGGACGCAACATCAGGCCAAGCCTGCGTCATGCACCAATCTCTCCAGCATGAAAAATCCTTACACAGATCAGAGTGAATGTCAATTTTCCGCATGATAACAGACAGTTAATGGCAAGGCCTGCAGATGCGCAACGATGGGCTGGCTGTTGGGCACAGGCTGACGTAGGCTCTTGGAGAAAGGTATTGTGATGATTTCATATGTGACCATCGGCTCAAACGATATTCCCCGCTCCAAACGGTTTTTCGCGGCCTTCCTTCCTGCTTTGGGCTATCAGTTTTCCGAGGGCGCAGATGGTCTTAGCTATACCTATCCAGTGCCAGACGGCCTGCCACTGCAACCCGACTTCTATGTGAAACCACCCTTTAACGGCCAAAGCGCGACCAACGGAAATGGCGCAATGGTCGCGTTCGAGGCCAGCTCACAAGCAGAGGTTCGTCGCCTTCACGCCGCCGCATGTGAGGCTGGCGGCACAGATGACGGCGCTCCCGGGTTCCGGCCTGACTATGGCGCAAGCTTCTTTGTCGGCTATCTGCGCGATCCGGACGGCAACAAAATCGCCCTGTTCTCCAGCAACCCAAACGACCCCAGCCGAGACGATCCACCCGCGGCCTAAACGAAACCCTCTTGCAATTTCACAGCCGGACTCCTATTTCCGATTAAATCAATCAGGTAATAGGTTCCCCATGAATATTCCCTTTCTCAAACCCAAGACATCCGGGCCTCGTGTCTTAACCGTTAAGGCTGCATGGCATCTGACACCCCATATGATCCGCGTGACATTTGCCGGTCCGGAAATCGACAGCATCAGACCGGGCTGCGAAGGGGCAAATTGTAAACTGATGATGCCCGAGGTTGGGGAAACGCGCACAGAGTTTGAAACGCGATTGGCCTCCGGTGAAAAAGTGACTCGACGCACCTACACCGTGCGCCACCTGCGCGCGGATGTGCAAGAAATGGACATCGACTTTGTCGACCACGGCAATTCGGGCCCTGCATCCGCTTGGGCCAACCGTGCGCGCCCCGGCGACTTTATCGGCTTTGCAGGCCCCGGCCCCGTCAAGGTCGCGGATTATGACGCAGACTATTACCTCGTGGCGGCGGACTCCTCAGCCATCCCCGTGGCCGCAGCCACACTCGAGGCCATGCCGCGCGACGCCAAAGGCATCGCCATTTTCGAAGTCCCGTCCGAGGCTGACCGACAAGAGATTGACGCCCCCAAAGGCATCGACATGCGCTGGCTCATCCATGCCGTACCAACGCAATCGTCTCCAGCACAAGAAGACCTCATCCGCTCGCTCAACTGGCCCAGCGGCAAAGTCCAAACCTGCATCGCCGGAGAGTCTGGCGTCATCAAATCCTTGCGCGGCTACCTGAGAACCGAAAAACAGATCCCCAAGGAAAACCTTTATATTTCAGGATATTGGAAAATCGGGCTGATCGAAGACGAGCACCAAGCCATGAAACGCGCCGAGGCCACCTAGCCCCGGCGCGCGCCATCAATTGTTGTTGCGCTCACGTTCAATCTTACGCCACGCTGCCACGTTACGATTGTGCTCGTTCAGCGTTTTCGCAAAGGCGTGACCACCGGTGCCATCCGCAACAAAATAGATGAAGTCGGTTTCGTCCGGATTGGCCGCCGCCTCAAGGCTTGCGCGGCCCGGATTGGCGATCGGCGTGATCGGCAGCCCGTCAATCGTATAGGTGTTCCAAGGCGTGTCACGGCGCAGCTCGCTTTGACGCAGCCCCCGCCCCAGCGTGCCTTGCCCCTGTGTGATGCCATAAATCACCGTCGGGTCTGTCTGAAGGCGAATGCTGCGGTTCAGGCGATTGGTAAAGACACTTGCCACCACACCACGTTCTTCGGCGACGGCCGTTTCTTTCTCGATGATGGACGCCAAAATCAGCAGGTCGTGCTTAGAGGTCAACGGCGTATTCGGATCCCGCGCCTCCCAGGCTGCATCCAACAGCCGTGTTTGCGAGGCCTCCATACGGTCCAGTACCGACTGCACGCTGTCACCAACACTGACCTCATAGCTGTCGGGGGCAAGCACGCCCTCAAGTGGCACCGCGGCATCTCCGCTGAGAACCTCGATTGCTTTAAGCGTTTCAACCACTTGCCAGCTTGTGACCCCTTCGGCCAACGCCACGCGATACCGCGTATCGGCTTGTCCGCGCACTTGGGTATAGGCCGCAGGCACCTCTTCGTTTGCAGGGTTGAAACTGACGACTTCTGCAAACCGGTTGGTCGACGGATCCATTTCCCGCACTTGAATGGCTGCACGTGTCACGCCAATGCGATAGACCACTTCGGTGCCACAAGTGCTGGCACCGCCGCGGGTGACGATGTCGGCAATCTCGGCCATCGACGCGCCTTCTGGGATCAGAAACGCACCGGCTTTCAGCTTGTTGGCTTTGTCCGTGTAATCAACGCCTACGCGAAAGATTGACCCGTTGCTCAGCGCGCCCCGGGTTTCCAGCGTGTCAGACACCCGCCGCATCGTGCTGCCGGGTGCCACGCGCAAACACATCGCCTCGGCCAACGGCCCTTTGGCAGTATATTGCGCCTGCCCCCAAAGGATCACCCCTCCGAAAAGAAACAGTGCCACGATCAGCATCGTGAACCCATTGGACGCAATGGACCGCCACATGGCTTAGACCTTTCCGAACAGAACCGACGCGTTGGTGCCGCCGAACCCGAAAGAGTTGGACAGCGCGACGTCGATCTTCCGCTCGACTTTAGCGTTCGCCGCCAGATCCAGTTTGGTTTCAACCGCTGGGTTGTCCAGATTGATGGTCGGCGGAGCCACCTGATCGCGGATCGCAAGGATCGAGAAAATGGCCTCAATCGCGCCCGCAGCCCCAAGCAGGTGCCCTGTCATGGATTTCGTGGACGACATGGTGGCATTGGCCGCCGCATCCCCCATCATACGCTCAACCGCACCCAATTCGATGCTGTCGGCCATGGTCGATGTGCCATGCGCGTTGATGTAATCAATCGCAGATGGCTCAAGCCCTGCATCTTTAAGCGCTGCACGCATAGACCGCTCACCGCCTTCACCATCCTCAGATGGCGCCGTGATGTGATAAGCATCGCCAGACAGGCCATAGCCCAGAACTTCGGCATAGATCTTCGCGCCGCGTGCTTTGGCGTGTTCATAGTCTTCCAGAACAACAATACCCGCGCCTTCGCCCATGACGAAACCGTCACGATCCGCATCATAAGGCCGGCTTGCCGCCTGAGGATCATCCGCACGTTTGGTCGACAATGCTTTACAGGCGTTGAAACCAGCGATCCCGATCTCACAGATTGCCGCTTCCGCGCCCCCTGCAATCATCACATCCGCATCGCCATTTTTGATCAGACGAGACGCATCGCCAATCGCATGCGCGCCTGTGGAACAGGCCGTCACCACCGAATGGTTCGGTCCTTTAAAGCCATAGCGGATCGACACCTGACCCGAGATCAGGTTGATCAGCGCGCCCGGAATAAAGAACGGAGACACCCGACGTGGGCCGCGCTCTTTGATCATCACGGCAGTATTTGCGATCGAATTCAAACCACCAATGCCAGAACCGATCATCACACCGGTGCGCAGCAGGCTTTCTTCGTCTTCAGGCGTCCAACCCGCATCGCGCACGGCCATTTCGGCGGCGGCGATACCGTAGAGGATAAAATCATCCACCTTGCGGCGCTCTTTGGGTTCCATCCAATCATCAGAATTGAATGTGCCATCCTTGCCATCGCCCAATGGAACTTCGCAGGCATATTTTGTGGTCACGGCCGAGGCATCAAACCGCGTGATCGGCCCTGCTCCGGACTGACCGTCCAGAATCCGAGACCAACTCTCTTCGACACCACTTGCCAATGGTGTGACCAACCCTAATCCGGTGACGACGACGCGACGCATATTGCTGCCCTTTCCTCTGGTCTTTTCACGGTCATACCGTGCCTTTCGGGTTGTGAGCAAGCCCAACCGAGGGCCAAGCGGCCTTTGAGCAAAAGAAATGCAAACGGCCACCCGCAAGGATGGCCGCATTTTGCCGATTTACGCGAAAATCAGATGAATTCCGCCTTTGGCTCTGGCACGGGCTGCGCAATTTGCAGCGCTTCGCCCAAATCAACGTCTTTCGCAAACAGCGCCTTACCAACCAGTGTGCCGGCAATATTGGACACATATTTCAGGCGCGAAATGTCATCGGTCGTATGCACTGTGCCGCGGGCAACCACCGGATGCCGTGTCGCCGATGCGACACCCGAAATCACGCCCAACTGCCCGTCCTGATCACCAATATCCGCATCAATATCGGTGACAATAATCCCCGACAAAGGCACGTCTTCATAAGCGCTGACAAAGGCCTCGGGCTCCAGCGCCCCCGCGTTGCGCCAGCCATCTGTCATGAGCTTGCCCTGAAAGACGTCAATGGCGACCGAGATCTGGTCGGGATAGCGCATTGCCATTTCCTTTACCGTCGCAGAATCCTGCACGGCCAGAGTGCCCACCACGACGCGCCCCGCACCTCGATCAATCCAGCTCTCGATGTTTTCGCGGGTGCGAATGCCACCCCCAAGCTGCACAGAGGCCCCGGCCTTCAGAATGATCTCTTGCACCAACTCGGCATTGTCGCCTGTGCCAAAGACCGCATCCAGATCCGTGACGTGAATCCAACGCGCGCCTGCTTCGACAAAGCTCTGAACCGTATCGATGGGGTCAACGTGCCAATAGCTCGCCTCTTCCTCGCGCCCACGATACAACGTCGCGCATTTTCCGTCTTTGAGTTCAATCGTCGGGTAAATAATCATACCAACCTCGTAATCCACACAACATCAGGGTCCGCCCGATGAGCCCTCTGTGACAGTCTATCACGGGTTGTACTTTTCAGAAATCGTCGTTTCAAATCCAGTTCCCGCCATGCCGCTGCATGGG
>NZ_CAXREH010000045.1:0-12659 GCF_964229375.1 Cognatishimia sp. | reverse complement strand
CATCATGATGCTGCGCTGGCTGCAGAAAACCGGGCATCGACCGATCACTTTGATGGGCGGCGGCACGACCAAAGTTGGCGATCCATCGTTCCGATCTGACGAACGCCCCTTACTGGGTCCTGAACAGATCGACGCCAATATCTCGGGCATGAAGCAGGTATTTGCCAAATACCTGACCTATGGCGATGGCCCTTCCGACGCTTTGATGCTGAACAACGCAGAATGGCTGGACGATCTGAACTATCTGGAATTTCTGCGCGACATTGGCCGCCACTTCTCTGTCAACCGGATGCTTAGCTTTGAGTCCGTGAAATCGCGTTTGGATCGTGAACAAAGCCTGAGCTTTCTTGAGTTCAACTATATGATCCTGCAGGCTTATGACTTTCTCGAACTGAACCGTCGTTATGACTGTTTGCTGCAGATGGGCGGCAGTGATCAGTGGGGCAATATCGTCAACGGTATCGATTTGACGCGTCGCGTGATCGACAAGCAAATCTATGGCCTGACGTCGCCGTTGCTGACAACCTCAGATGGCAAGAAGATGGGCAAGAGTCAGGGCGGTGCCATGTGGCTGAATGCTGATATGCTCAGCCCATATGAGTTTTGGCAATTCTGGCGCAATTCGACGGATGCGGACGTGGGCCGTTTCCTGAAGCTGTACACCGAACTGCCGGTTGATGAATGCGACCGTTTGGGCGCGTTGGCTGGATCCGAGATCAACGAAGCCAAGATCATTTTGGCCAATGAGGTCACGACCCTGTGCCACGGCGCGGATGCTGCGAAGGCCGCCGAGGCCACGGCGCGAGAGGTTTTTGAGAAAGGCGGCGTGGGCGCGGATCTGCCGACATTGTCTTTGACCTCGGGTGACATTGGGGACGGAATCTCGGTTGTGCAGTTGATTGTGAAGTCGGGTCTGGCCAAATCGGGCAAAGAGGCAAAACGGTTGATTGCAGAAAACGGTGCGAAACTGGACGATCAGCCGCTGACAGAGGCTGGTCGCGTGTTCACAGCCGACGATCTGGCCTCGCCCATCAAACTCAGCGCAGGCAAGAAACGCCACGCCTTGGTGCAATTGTCTGACTAAGCTTGGAAAAATCCCATAGAGAAGAGCGCCCTTGGGCGCTCTTTTTTATTTCGACGCGCGGTCACATTGGACGCGATTGATGCCTCAGGTTAGGGACAAGGCGAAATTCACTAACGGAGCCTGACATGAAACTTGCCACCACAACCGCTGTCATCACAGGTGCTGCCTCGGGACTGGGCGAAGCCACCGCTCGCCATTTCGCAGCTCAGGGCGCGCAGGTCACGATCTTGGATCGCGACATTGAGCGAGGCCAGTCCGTCGCCAGCGACATTGGCGGGTATTTCATCGAAACCGATGTGACCGACGAGGCATCCGTCAAGGCGGCGATTGGCTTTGCCACCGAGCGCATGGGGTCCGTGACAGCGGCCGTGAATTGCGCAGGCATTGCCCCTGCAGCCAAGACCCTGGGGCGTGACGGCCCACATGATCTGGCGATGTTTCAAAAAGTGATCGACATCAATCTGGTTGGCAGCTTCAACGTCGCCCGCCTGGCGTCTGAAGCGATGGCACGCAACACGCCGGAACCTGATGGCGCGCGCGGCGTTATTATCAATACGGCCTCGATTGCAGCAATGGATGGGCAAAAAGGTCAGGCTGCTTATGCCGCCTCTAAGGGGGGCATCGTTGGTCTGTCGCTTCCTATGGCGCGGGATCTGTCCAAACAGGGAATCCGCGTGATGGCCATTGCGCCGGGTATCTTTAAAACCCCGATGCTGATCGGTTTGGGGCAAGAGATCATGGACGGTCTGGCCGCTGACGTCACCTGCCCGCCCCGTTTGGGCGAGCCGTCAGAATACGCCTCGTTGGCCGGTTTTATCGTGGAATGCGGATATTTGAACGGCGAAGTTATTCGCCTGGATGGTGCGTTGCGGATGCGGTGAACGCCTTAATGCGTGCCTTTCGTTGAGGCGGCAGGAAATTGGATATTTATGGCAAGAGAAAGCAGCTAGCCTTCTGCTTTCTCTTCCAACGTCATCCATTCTTCTTCGGCAGCAGCGACGGCTGTTTGGCGTTCAACCAGCGCCTCTGTGGCTTTCTGGAACTTCACCGGCTCTTTCGTGAATAGGTCCGGATCTGACATAAATTCTTCCAGCTTGGCGATCTCGGCCATCAGGCGGTCGATTTCGCCGGGCAACGCATCCAGGCGTTTTTGTTCGGCAAAGGTCAGCCCCTCTTGCTGAGGCTTTTCAACCTTGGCTTTTTCCTTCTTAGGCTTTGATTTCACTTCCTTTTCAGGCGCATCTGCCTTTCGTTGGACGCGATAGTCGCTCCATCCGCCGGCATAAACGATCGCCTCTCCATTGCCTTCCATCGCAATGGTTGTGGTGGCTACGCGGTCCAGAAAATCCCTGTCGTGGCTGACCAACAGGACGGTGCCGTCGTAGTCATCCAGCAGTTCCTGCAGCAGATCGAGAGTTTCAACATCCAGATCGTTCGTAGGTTCGTCCAAAACAAGCAGGTTGCTTTCCTTGGCCATGAGCTTGGCCAAAAGCAAGCGAGCCTTCTCGCCCCCAGACAAAGAGCGCACGGGCGCGCGGGCCTGACGTTCGTCAAACAGGAATTCTTTCAGGTACCCCACCACATGTTTGGGATTGCCCCGCACCATGACCTGATCGGCTTTGCCAGACACCCGCATGTCCGGATCGCCTGTCAGACTGTCCCAAAGGCTCATGTCGGGGTCCAGTTGGGCGCGGGTCTGATCAAAAATCGCGGGCATCAGGTTCGTGCCCAATGTCACCGTCCCTGCATCGGGGGACTCTTGTCCCATGAGCATTTTGATCAGGGTGGTTTTGCCAACCCCATTGGGGCCAACAAAGGCGATGCGATCGCCGCGTTGCACCAACAGATCAAGGCTGCGCACGATGGGTTTGTCGCCAAAGGCTTTGGCCAAGCCTTTGACTTCGAAAACCTTTTTGCCAGACTTTGGCGCGGACTGAAAATCCATGGCCGCAGAGCCCTGACGTTTGATCTGTGCCGCGCGTTCTGCACGCAACCCTTGCAGGGCGCGCACGCGGCCCTGATTGCGTTTGCGCCGTGCGCTGATGCCTTCGACGGCCCAACGTGCTTCGGCTTTGATCTTGCGATCCAGCTTGTGGCGCTGGATGTCTTCGTCTTCCCAAGTCTTATCGCGCCAGGCTTCGAAATCGGCAAAGCCTTTGTCTTGGCGGCGCACTTTTCCTCTGTCAATCCAAAGCGTTGCGCGGGTCAACTCACGCAAGAAGGCACGGTCGTGACTGATCAGAACAAAGCCTGCCCGCGTGGTTTTAAGCTCGGATTCCAACCAAGCAATCGCCTCGATGTCGAGGTGGTTCGTTGGCTCGTCAAGCAGCATCAACTCTGGGGCTTCGGCCATCAGTTTCGCCAGCGCTGCACGTCTGCGTTCGCCGCCTGAGGCGGTTTCAATCGAGCGCGCGGGATCAAACTTGAGCCCCTCTCCGGCTCTCTCGACCTTATAAAGCTCGCCCGGATCCAGTGCCGAGGCCGCGAAGTCGCCGAGGGTGGCGAAGCCTTCCATGGTCGGGTCTTGCTCCATATACCCCGCCGACACGCCCGGTGGGACAACGATGTCGCCTTTGTCGGCCTCAACCAAGCCTGCCATGACTTTCATCAATGTGGATTTGCCTGATCCATTGCGCCCGACCAGCGCCACCCGGTCGCCCGGTTGCACCACAAGATCCAAGCCATCAAACACAGGATCTCCGCCAAAGGTCAGCGAAATGTCACTCATTTGTAAAAGAGGTATACGTGCCATAGCGACCAGCTAAAGCGGCCTCTGTGCGAGGTCAACCGACCTTAGGCAGACATTGCCCGCAACAGCCTTTTTCGCGCCGGTGGAATCGCTTTGATTTCAAGCCCGGTGAACACATGCAGCGTGTTCATATGTTCATCCACAACCGCATGATCGCTGACCCAGCCGCCCATCATCAGGTAAGTCCGCAGCAAGGGCGGCATCCGCAATTGGGCCTGTTTCAGATCAGGTTTGCGCCGAAGACGCGATGCAAAGCGGAACACATTGGGGGCTTTGACCCGTGGCAACCAGCGTTTTGGTGCGATGTGACGGTCGCGCAGCATGGCGAAGGCGTCAAAATACTCTTTGGCGTCCGTGCCCTTGAACGACGAGCAGCCAAACAGCAATTCAACATTGTTATCATCGACATAGGCCGTCATCGCCGCCCATGCGACGCGCAGAATGTCGGGATCTTGGACATCAGGGTGAATGCAAAAGCGGCCCATCTCGACCATTGTGCCCTCAAAATCCTGCAAGGCACTCAGTTCGTAATACTGCGCAGAGTAACTCTTGGCGATGTCGCTGCCGGAATTCAGCGGCAGAAAGCGGAAACAACAGACCAGCTGGTCGGTTTTACGGTCTTTTACCAGAATGTGGGTGCAAAGATCGTCAAACCCGTCCGCGTCTAAACCGTCACAGCCCTTAAAGGCCAAATGGCGCAGCCGTTGTGCGGCGATTATCTCGTTCTGGGTCCGTGCTACCACTGCAACGTAGCGTGCCTTCATTAAGCCAGCCATACCGGGCCTCATGTCGTTAACCGAGACCGATATAGGGACGTGTCCATGACAAGTTAATGACAGATCAGATTAAAGCAGCGCGTTCGGGTCAAAATTGCCGATGCTGCCCAGAAGCTGGCGAATGAACGAGATATTGTTCAAGCCATTGTCCGTCACGCGACGGGACAGAACCACCACCTGACCGTCATCAAGCCCAAAGCGCTCGACATTGGCCACGGTCCCGTCGGAATCAAAGGTCACCGCCACCAGCTCGCGGCTGACTTCGGTCGGGCGGCTTGGGCCAACTGTGCGGACCTGGCTGCGAACATAATAAAAACCGCCCTCTTCCAGCACACCGCCCGCGGTTGGCGCACCCAGCGTTTCAGCGACGCTTTCGCGTGTGTCGACGCCCACGATGACCTCGGTCAGGTCGGCCTCGCTTGGCACATAGCCGTGATTGCGGTATTGCGCGGCACAGCCAGCACCCAGCACACAAAGAGCGAAAACAGCCGCTTTCATTGGTTTTTTCATTTTGGCCACCCTTGCCCTCTTGTCTTGGCGATAGGAGATACTTATCGGCTAAGAGAATGAAGGATCAAGGTTCAATTGCGAAAAGGAAAGTGCAGATGTCCGGATCGAATTCCGCAAAAACCACCTATGCTGTTGCGGAGTTGCCCCAGAACAAGGCGACTTTCTTCAAGATTGCCCCTGAAACCGCTGCCCTGAAAGAGCTGGCGAGCGATCTGGATATCCTCGATCTGAAGAAACTGCGGTTTGAAGGCGAAATCAAAGCGCGCGGCAAGCGTGACTGGACGGTCAAAGGGCACCTTGGTGTCACTGTAGTGCAGGCTTGTGTCGTGTCGCTGGATCCGGTGACGACCCGCATCGAGGCGGATGTAGAGCGGGTGTTTGTGGCCAACTACACTGCCCCCACCGAAGAAGAATATGAAATGACCGAAGAGGATTCGGCGGATCCTTTGGGGGAAACCATCGATCTGTCAGAGATTCTTTTTGAGGAAATTGGGCTGAATTTGCCACTTTATCCGCGCGCCGATGATGCCGATCTGGGCGAATCTGTCTTTTCTGAACCCGGAATCGCCCCTATGCGCGACGAAGATGCACGGCCTTTCGCCGGGCTTGCCGGCTTGCGCGATCAACTTGCGAACAAAGACGACAAATAATGCTTGCACAGCGCGGATTTCTGACTATTTTCGCGCGCTCATCGGAATTTAGCGTTGGACTTGGCGGAGCGATCATCGTAAAGCCTCGGAACGCTCAGAAATCGGGCTTTCGGGCCCCCTTGCATTGAATAGGTTGCGACATGGCTGTCCAGCAGAATAAAGTATCCAAATCACGCCGCAACAACCGTCGCGCGCATGACGCATTGGTTGCTGCAAATCCAAACGAATGCCCAAACTGTGGTGAACTGAAACGTCCTCACCACGTCTGTGCGTCCTGCGGTCACTATGACGATCGCGAAGTCGTCGCAATGGCTGACGAAATCGATCTGGACGACGAAGCGGCATAAATAAACGGAACTTAGGACCGCTATGGCCGTGTTGAGTGAAGACAAGAACGCGGGTTCAGGGCGGACCATCATTTCCGTAGACGCCATGGGTGGCGACCGGGGGCCGGCAACAGTTGTTGCCGGCATTTCACGTTCCGCCAGAAAGAATCCGGACATCGGATTTATTCTGCATGGCCCCAAGGACGAGCTGAAAAAGCTGGTCGCTCGCAAAAAGAACCTGCAGGGTCGTGTGGAAATCCGCGATGCGACAGATGTCGTGACGATGGATGACAAACCCAGTCAGGTGATGCGGCACGGCAAATCCACATCTATGTGGTCTGCTGTTGAAAGCGTGCGCGCGGGCGAAGCAGATGTCTGCGTCTCGTGCGGCAACACCGGTGCGTTGATGATGCTGTCGGTGGTGCGTTTGCGCAAGTTGCCTGGCATCAATCGCCCTGCCATCGCCATTCTCTGGCCGTCCAGCAACCCGCAGGGTTTCAACATCATGCTGGATGTTGGCGCCGATATTCGCGCTGACGAGCATGACTTACTGCAATTCGCGCTGATGGGCGTGTCGTATGCACGCAATGGAATGGAGCTGAACCGGCCTCGCGTCGGCTTGCTGAACGTCGGCACCGAAGAGCACAAGGGTCGCGCCGAGCTAAAAGCCGCGCATGATCTGATTTCAGAACGTGCCGAGGATGCCAACTTTGAATTCGTCGGCTTTGTTGAAGGTGGCGACATCCCGGGCAACACCGCAGATGTGATTGTCACCGACGGTTTCACCGGAAACGTTGCGTTGAAAACCGGCGAAGGCACAGCGCGTCTGATCGGATCCTTGTTGCGCGAAGCCTTTAAATTCTCGCCTCTTTCTCGCATCGCAGCGCTCTTGGCCTATACCAGCATGCGCCGCCTGTCCAAACGCATAGACCCGCGTCGTGTTAACGGTGGTGTCTTTCTGGGCCTGAATGGAACCGTGGTCAAATCCCACGGCAGCTCTGACTCAACAGGTGTCTCGGCGGCAGTCAAACTGGCCTTCGTACTTGCGCAATCTGGTTTCTCGAAAAAGCTCGCGGCGCGGGTTGCATCTACTGTGCAACTCCCCCAAGATGACGCAGGGACAGGCGAGAAGAACGGAAAATAAAACATGACATTACGCGCTGTCGTGAGAGGGGTCGGTCACTACCTACCCGAGCGTATCGTACCCAATTCAGAGTTCGAAAAAACCCTGGATACATCCGACGAATGGATCAAAAGCCGCTCTGGAATCGAGCGTCGCCATTTCGCGGCAGACGATGAAACCACTTCAGATCTGGCGACCAAAGCAGCGCAGGCGGCCTTGGACAACGCAGGCCTCACGGCTGACGACATTGATGCCATCGTTCTGGCGACCTCAACTGCCGACCTGACCTTTCCGTCTGCGGCCACCATGGTGCAGAACAATCTGGGCATGACCAAAGGGTTTGCCTTTGACGTTCAGGCCGTATGCGCAGGCTTTGTGTTCGCATTGACCAACGCCAATGCCCTTGTTGTATCAGGCCAGGCCAAACGCGTTTTGGTCATCGGGTCAGAGACCTTTTCGCGCATCATGGACTGGAACGACCGCAGCACCTGTGTGCTGTTTGGCGACGGAGCTGGGGCTCTGATCCTTGAAGCGCAAGAGGGAACCGGCACATCTGAGGATCGCGGCGTACTGGCGACGGATCTGAATTCCGATGGCCGATATCGCGACATCCTTTACGTGGATGGCGGCATTTCCCAGCGTACGACGGGCTTTTTGCGCATGCAGGGCAAAGAAGTTTTCCGCCATGCGGTCGAGAAACTCGCCAAAACCACGCAGACCACTTTGGACGCGGTTGGAATCACCACGGACGACGTCGACTGGGTCGTGCCGCATCAGGCAAACATTCGTATTATCAAAGGCATCGCCAAGAAAATGGACATGCCGATGGACCGCGTGGTTGTCACCGTTCAGGATCACGGCAACACCTCTGCGGCCTCTATTCCGCTTGCGATGTCGGTTGCACAGGCCGAAGGCAAAATGAAACCGGGCGATATCGTGGTCACCGAGGCGATTGGCGGTGGTTTGGCCTGGGGATCTGCCGTCATTCGGTGGTAACGTTAACCAATTCTCGATGGAAAATTGCTTAAACCCTTGTTTCCAAGTCATTGTTCTTGACTTGGAAAAAACCCTTCACGTAATGTGACTGAAAGTGACAACGGGGGTTGATTATGAGTGAGAATACTTTGACACGGATGGATTTGAGCGAAGCGGTGTTCCGCGAGGTCGGTCTGTCACGCAATGACTCGGCACAGCTGGTAGAAAGTGTTCTGACATATATGTCCGATGCGCTGGTACGTGGCGAGCAGGTCAAAATCTCTTCTTTCGGGACGTTCAGCGTACGCGACAAAGCCGCACGCGTGGGCCGCAACCCGAAGACAGGTCAGGAAGTTCCGATCAACCCACGCCGGGTTCTGACGTTCCGCCCCTCGCATCTGATGAAAGATCGCGTCGCGGCTGGCAACAAAAAGTAAGCCGACTTTAAATGCCCAAATCCAGAGATGCCTTTCGCACGATTAGCGAAGTTGCCGAGTGGTTGGATACGCAGCCGCACGTCCTAAGGTTTTGGGAATCCAAGTTTTCTCAGGTGCGTCCGGTGAAACGTGCTGGCGGACGGCGGTACTATCGCCCTGCTGATATGCAGCTTTTGGGCGGTATCAAAAAGCTTTTGCATGACGATGGCATGACCATCAAAGGCGTGCAAAAGCTGTTGCGGGAAAAGGGCATCAAAGAAATCTCTGCACTGTCCAAACCAGTGGACCGCGACGAGGCAGAGGCCGCAGCGATCGAAGCAACCATTGCCCGCGAGCTGCCTGAAGCCATCGAAAAACCGGACGTCGATCCGTTGGAAGAACAGATTTCCGAGATCGTCGCGAGTGAAACTGCGGGCCCATCTGAAGAGGATGGTGAAGAGGCTACTGTCGACACCACCGCACGAGAGTCCCAAGAGTCAGAGGCCGCCGCACCGCCAACCGATGTCGAGGCCGCAGACGAAGCGCACTCGCCTGAGGATGCAGACAGCGATTTCACCAACATAGACCTGGCACCTGCGCCAAAGCCAAAGAACGCGGTGCCGCGCAATCCATTGGCGGATGTCGCGGAAAGCTGGTCGATGCGGGAAAAACTGATCGCAGCATTGATGACAACACAAGACATCGACGCACGGCACCACGCAGAAATGGCGCGATCTTTGGCGGCGTTGAAGTCTGTTGTTTCAACAGATCAATCCGCAGGTTCTTCGTGAGAGAAAACCGGGAATTTGGGTCTTGCCCCCACGGGCAAAACCGTTATGTACGACACCATCGTCGGGCTATAGCGCAGCCTGGTAGCGCGTCCGTCTGGGGGACGGAAGGTCGCAGGTTCAAGTCCTGCTAGCCCGACCAAAACAAATCGCCTGGGTGCTGCTCGCCCCGGGCGTTTTGTGTATCTGGAGGATGTGATGCCCGGAGTTTTGCCGAGCCAAGCCATTGAAACGATGATCGAAAGTGGCGAGATTAGGCTGGATCGTCCCTTGATAGAGGGACAGGTTCAACCGGCGAGCCTTGACCTTCGACTTGGAGAAGTGGCCCACCGCGTGCGCGCTTCTTTCCTTGCGGGCGAAAGCCGAACAGTTGCCGAGCGGCTCACAGATTTCGAGATGCACCGCATTGATCTAACGTCAGAAGGCGCGGTTCTGGAAAAGGGCTGCGTCTATGTGGTGCCGTTGATGGAAAATCTGGCCCTGCCTGATGGCATCACCGCCGTGGCGAACGCGAAATCCTCTACCGGTCGCCTTGATCTGTTGACGCGCACCATCACAGACGGAGGCACAGAGTTCGACCGCATTCCAGCAGGCTATTCTGGCCCGCTCTATGCGGAAATCTGTCCGCGCTCATTCTCTGTACTGGTGCGTCCGGGGATGCGGCTGAACCAGATTCGATTCCGCGACGATCAATCCGTTCTGTCTGACGACGCTCTGCGGGCACTGCATGCAGAAAGCCCGTTAGTTGACGTAGACGCGGTGATTGACGAAGGGCTGGGCTTTTCGGTTGATCTGAAACCTGCCGAGGGCACGCTGGTTGGCTATCGCGCAAAACCGCATACGGGCGTCATTGATCTGGACAATATCGGACATTACGACCCTGCGGAATTTTGGGAAGAAGTGCGCAGCGACAACGGTCAGATCATCCTGGATCCCGGCGCGTTCTATATTCTCGTCAGCCGCGAAGCCGTTCAAATTCCACCACAATACGCGGCGGAGATGGCCCCTTTCCTCGCAATGGTCGGAGAATTCCGGGTGCATTATGCAGGATTTTTCGATCCGGGCTTTGGCCACGCCGAGGCTGGCGGCGCAGGATCGCGCGGTGTTCTGGAAGTACGCTGTCACGAAGCGCCCTTTGTGCTGGAACATGGGCAGGTCGTGGGACGCTTGGTCTATGAAAAGATGTCAGAGCTGCCTGAGCAGCTTTACGGTCGCGAAATCGCGTCAAATTATCAGGGACAAGGTTTGAAATTGTCCAAACATTTCAAGTCTGTCTGACTAGAGCCGACCTGCACGGCGCACAACGCGCACGGCATCGTTGGCGCGGCGTTTGTCAAACATTGGCCCACCACGATGGGCCATCATGTCGATCCCCTTGTTCATGCCCTGCCGCATCAGACGGCGCATGATAAGTCGAACAATCATATTCAGAACGCGATCCATGGCGTTTCCTCCAAGCTGCTCCAGACGGCATAGCGGAGAAATCGGGCCAATTTAGGGCGCTATTCTTCAAACATCTCGGATTGGTTCACGTCAGGATCTTCCTCTTCCGGCTCGACCGGAGAAGGCACCGACCCAGGAGGCGGGCGATTGTCCAAAAGCCCCGCTGCGCGCAGCTCTTTCAGCCCTGGCAAATCGCGCGCACTTTCAAGTGCGAAGTGATCCAGGAACGTGGGCGTCACAACAAAGGTCACGGGCCGACCAGGCGTCATCTTGCGCCGCCCAAAACGGATCCATTCCATTTCCAGCAGCTGATCTACCGTGCCACGGCTGACAGACACGCCACGGATCTCTTCGATTTCGGCGCGCGTCACCGGCTGGTGATAGGCAATGATCGCCAGTGTCTCAATCGCGGCGCGCGACAGTTTACGCGTCTCAACCTGTTCATTTTGCAGCAGAAACCCAAGATCCGGCGCTGTGCGAAAGGCCCAAGCGTCCCCAATCTTGTTCAACCGAACTCCCCTGCCCTCATAGCGTTTGGCAACATGTCCAAGTGCCTCCGCCGCATCGCTTCCGTGTGGCATCCGTGCGTTCAACTGCGCAACAGACATAGGGTTTGAGGTCGCAAACAACAGCGCCTCGACCATGCGTTCCTGTTCGCCCATAGGCGGGGCTTCAAACAGGCTTTCTTCAATGCTTGGGGTGTCTGTTTCGTCTGTCATGTCACATCTCTCGGCGGCGAAGCTGGATCGGCGCAAAGGTTTCAGATTGCCGGATTTCAACCTTGCCCTCTTTGGCCAATTCAAGCGAGGCGGCAAAGGTCGCGGCCGTCGCAGAGCGCCGTTTTTGCGGGTCGCTTTCCCAACCAGCGGGCAAGTAACTCAGAATATCCGTCCAGGTGCCTGCAAATCCGATCATGCCGCGCATCCGCTCGAGCGCCTGCTCCATTGTAAACACCGCGTCGCGGTCCATGACGAAAGGGCGAAACTCGTCTTTGGTCCGAATCCGCGCATACCCCTGCATCAGATCCAAAAGCGTGGCCGTATAGGTGATGGTTTTCTTGGTTTCGACCTGCTCGGTCAGCCCGCGCCCGAAAAAATCGCGCCCAAGCCGGTCTCGCGCCATCAGTTTCGCCGCGCAATCGCGCATCGCTTGCAATCGCTCGAGTTGAAACGCCAAATGCGCCGCCAACTCTTCGCCGCTTGGCCCTTCTTCTTCGGGATCCGGCGGAAGCAGCAGACGTGATTTCAGGAACGCGAGCCAGGCCGCCATAACAAGATAATCCGCCGCAAGCTCGATCCGCATCTGTTTGGCTTTTTCAACAAAGGCCAGATACTGACGCGCCAGCTCGAGAATCGAAATCGTGCGCAAATCGACTTTTTGCGTGCGAGACAAGGTCAACAGAACGTCCAGCGGCCCTTCGAACCCGTCCACGTCAACGACCAGCGTTTCCGCCGCAACGCGCTCTGCCACGCGATCGTTTTGAAGTTGGGTTACAAAGTCGTCGCTCATGCCCTACCCGCGTGTCAAAGCGTCAAGCTCGGCTGTCAGAGCGCCGATGTCAACCTTTGCGCGAGGACGGCGTGCTGCCAGCGCCCGAACCGCGCGCGCCTGAGCTTTCTCCTCCATCTGGCCAGCGGTTGTCGCGACCTGCGACATCTGGGCAAGGTCACCGTTGCAATGCAAAATGACGTCGCAGCCAGCCGCAAGACTTGCTGATGCCCTGTCTTCAACGCTGCCGCTCAGGGCTTCCATCGACAGGTCGTCACACATCAGCAGACCATCAAACCCGATGTCATTGCGGATCAGATCAATGACAGTC
>NZ_CAXREH010000044.1:0-7625 GCF_964229375.1 Cognatishimia sp. | reverse complement strand
GGAAATTCTGGCCGCCTACGGCACCCAGATCCGCCTGAATGCCGACATCAATATCGATCAAAACGCTCTGAACTCTGTTCACAGCCATCTGCAATAAAGTTAGGGCCACACTTTGGCACTCATCACCACTTTCGACGATTTCGCAAAAGGGTACGACGCAGGCGAAAATCAGGTCGTCTATGCGCGGCTTGCGGCTGATCTGGATACGCCTGTTTCACTAATGCTGAAACTGACAGGCGCGCAGAAAGACGCCTTTATGCTTGAATCTGTGACCGGCGGCGAAGTCCGTGGGCGCTATTCAATCATTGGCATGAAGCCTGATTTGCTCTGGCAGTGTCACGGTACCACAAGCCGCCTTAACCGTGAGGCGCGGTTTGATGCGGATGCGTTTCAGGACCAAGACGGCGACCCCCTCGCGAATTTTCGGGCGCTGATTGCCGAAAGCAAAATTGATCTGCCCGACGATCTGCCTCAGGCGTCGGCCGGGCTGTTTGGCTATCTTGGCTATGACATGATCCGTCTGGTCGAACATCTTCCCAACATCAATCCAGACCCACTGGGTCTGCCTGACGCCTGCATGATGCGCCCCTCTGTTGTGGCTGTTCTGGATGGCGTGAAAGGCGAGGTTACCGTGGTCTCGCCCGCATGGGTCAGCGACGGGCAGTCGTCAAAAGCGGCCTATGCCCAAGCCGCAGAACGCGTAATGGACGCGGTGCGCGACCTGGAACGCGCGATGCCTCAGGTGCGCCGCGATCTGGGTGCTGAGGCGGTCGTAGGAGAGCCTGTCAGCAATTTCACCAAGGACGGCTATATGGCCGCGGTGGACAAGGCCAAAGACTATATCAAAGCCGGCGACATCTTTCAGGTCGTGCCAGCGCAACGCTGGACCCATGACTTTCCGCAGGCCCCATTTTCGCTCTATCGCAGCCTGCGCCGGACCAATCCGTCGCCCTTCATGTTCTATTTCAACTTCGGCCCCTATCAGGTGGTCGGCGCCAGCCCGGAAATCCTTGTCAGAGTGTTTGGCAACGAAGTGACCATTCGCCCGATTGCTGGCACCCGCCCGCGCGGCGCAACGCCCGAGGAAGACCGCGCAAACGAAGCGGATCTGCTGGCGGACAAGAAAGAGCTGGCCGAGCACCTGATGCTCTTGGATCTGGGGCGCAATGACGTGGGACGTGTCGCCAAGATTGGCACTGTGAAGCCGACCGAAGAATTCATCATCGAACGCTATAGCCACGTGATGCATATCGTGTCCAACGTCGTGGGCGAGCTGCACGAAGACCAAGACGCCCTTAGTGCGTTTTTTGCAGGCATGCCTGCGGGCACCGTATCTGGGGCTCCGAAAGTGCGCGCGATGGAAATCATCGACGAGCTGGAACCCGAAAAACGCGGGATCTATGGTGGCGGTGTCGGCTATTTTAGCGCGGGCGGCGATATGGACATGTGTATCGCGCTGCGTACAGCCATCGTGAAAGATCAGAAGCTCTATATTCAGGCGGGCGGTGGCGTTGTCTATGACAGCGATCCCGAAGCCGAATATATGGAAACTGTCCATAAATCCAACGCCATACGGCGCGCCGCCGCAGACGCCGGACGGTTTGAGGACGGTGGCAACCACTAGAGCGACAACGCCGCCAGGCCGGCGGCGTTTGCCTTTTACCGTAGTCCTACTGGGGCCGAATGCGCAGCACCAGAACCTCGTCGGGCGACTGCTGCATCAACGCATCATCGGCGGCAGACCACGGTCGCAAATACAACCTGCGCCCCAGATAGGTTTTGGAAACAGTTTCAGGCACCATTTGCAGCGCAAAGATCGGGGCCTCGACAGCCGCCGCTGACAAGATCACTGCGTAATCCTGATCGCTGTTTAGCGTGATCACCTCGTCCATCGTCTCAAACAGATGCCCGTCTGAAAACACATCCATCGCGGCGTCGCGCTTTGGGATCATTGGCACAAATCGCGGGTCTTTGTGCAGGTCGGCGCGATGGTTGGCGGACCGCCAGCCCGTCCAGGCCCCTGTATCCGGTGTGACCCCATCAAAATTCGTGCCCAAGACGGCAAATCCACCCAGCCGCACCATGTCATAGTCGGCAAAAATCGGGGCCGCGGCGGGAAAGTACTCGCCAAACATCCACGCTTCTTGTCCGGCGGTCACTTTGCCGAAGGCAAACTCTAGAATGTGGTCAGCCTTGAGGTTCAATTGAACTGTCATAGGTTCCTCCTGTTTCGAACTGAACGCAGGCTACGTGGTCGCAAATTGCATTGAAATTCCGAAATTTCGGGGTGTATGGTCCAAAAATGGACCGCTTGAATTGGAACGATGTGAATGTCTTTCTCGCGCTGTATCGCGGACGCTCGGTGCGGGCGGCAGCGACAGAGCTGGGGATGAGCCATTCGACTGTGTCGCGTCATCTGACAGAGCTTGAGACCTGTTTGAACGCGGTTCTTTTCACCCGCTCACGTGAGGGTCTGCTGGCTACGAAAATGGCCCAGCAGGTCTTTGAACAAGCCGAAAAGGTCGAATCCGAAGTTCTTGGATTTCAACGTGTTGCAGCAAATCTGGATACGGTGCTGTCCGGTGAAGTGCGCATCACCGCCCCACCGCTTCTGTCGCATGTCATGCTGGTGCCCATCATCGCCGCGTTCACGCGCCGGTATCCGGGGATCGAAATCGTGCTGAAGTCGACCTATGCCTTTGAGGATCTGATGAAAGGCGAAGCAGATGTCGCCTTTCGGGCGCAATATAACCCCAACGACTCACTGGTGGGCCGCAGACTGCCTGATTTCGGGGAGCGCGCCTATGCCTCGCAGGACTATCTGAACGACCACTGGTTTGAGGGCGATCAGACCAACGCAACATGGATCGGGCGCGGCACATCAGACAGCGCGATGGCGTGGTTTAAGAACAGCCCCTTTCCAAACGCCACCGTGCGCCACCAAATGACCGACCTGCAAGATCAGGCACAGGCGGCGCTGTCGGGCCTCGGCATGGCCAGCCTGCCCTGCTTTTTTGGCGATCAGATCAACGGTCTGGTGCGGGTGCCAAACACCAAACCTCTGGCCAGCCGCCCGGTCTGGGTTTTGACGCACCCCGATCTGCGCACATCAGAACGGGTGCGCACGTTCATCCGTTTTCTGGTGGCAGAGCTGAACAAGCAGAAACAACTGATCACAGGCGTACAGGACAAGGCCTGAGCGCTTACCCCTCGGTCTGCGCGCGCAACAGCACGGATGCAGGCGCAAGCGCAACGGTCGACGCGCGATCTGCCAGTGTCCAGACCGCCAAAGCCGCCAGTGTGTCCTGACGCAGACGCCCCAACATCAGAACGCCATCCTGCTGACGCGCCTTAAAAGCGGCTTGGTCCAGAAAACGACGCATCACGACTTCGGTTTGCCCATTGCTGTCGATGTCGCGGAACACGGTCACCGAGGGCACACCGTCTCGAGCCGCCATTTTCTGCGCGGTGTTCAAGCCCTTTGGCAACATCACCAGACCGTGGCCCGAGGCCTTAACAAAGGAAATGACCTGATCCGAGACTTCGCGGCTTTCCTGAAGCCCGATCGAGCCGCCTTCCAGAATGGCGACGCTTTCCGGTAATCCGGTCAGGCCTGTTGCCAAGTTAACCTCTACGTCTTCGGGTTTCGCGCCTTCGGGCAGTTCCAGAACGGCCAGAACCTCCATCCCCAGGGACCGGAACTGCCGCGCCCGCTCGACCGCGTTTGAGTTCGCGGGATTAACCGCAATGCTCAACGGGAACGGAAAATCGCGCAGGATGGTCAGGTCCAGATCGCTTTTGCCTTCGTCAATCAGAACGACAGACAGGATCGGACGCGTGTTCACACGTTCATATTTTGCCGCGAATTGCACCAGAGGAGAGCTGTCGCCGACACCAGAGGCATCTGCGGCCACTTGCGACGAACCGACGGTCGGCAATCGCGTTGACGTCAGCTGAGGAAAGGCTTCGTCAAGTTCTGTGGCCGGCTGCAAGAGCGAGGTCTGAACGCCATTTTCTTCCTCGATCACCGCAGGCGGGGTGACACCAAGGTCATCGGGTGCAACATCAGCGCGGGTGGTTTCAATCGGCACGTTGATTGTCGTCGGCGCACTTGGGGACGCGGACACGCTGGGGGCCGAAAGAGTCGCCGTTTCTGTCGCAACCACCTGTGGTCTTTGAACAGGGCGCAGCGAAATTTCAACGTCGTCCAGCTCGTCAGACGGGGTGGCGATCGCGTCAGCTTGCGGAACAGGCAATACAGGCTCAAGCGCGCTTACGCTCACGTCCGCGGCCTCTTCGACCAATGGCGCACCTTCGACTTCGGCCACATCAGCAGGCGTTGGTCGCGGCGCAGAGGCGCGATCAGCCAAAGGCGTGCCCTCGCCTTCGGACTGCGCGGGCGCAACAGCAATAGTTTCGGCCTCTAGAGGTGCGTCGGCTTCAGACGGCGTTGCAAGCCCAGGCTGGGTGCTTGCGCGCGGCTCTGACACCTGCGCGGCAGCCTGACTGTCTAGTTCAATACGCGCAGGCAATGGCGACACCAAGGACACCACGGCTGCAAAGACAAGACCAATAGCCCCGCCGCCCAGAAATCCAATCAAAATCCCGCGTATCATTCGCCCAAGTCCTTCGTGCCTTGTTTTTTGGCCTTTTGGCCTTTTTTTGGATGCGCAACTGCCCCCGCCCCCTTGACCCTACGGGCCAAGCCAGACCATGTATACAGCGACCGGGCGGGTTCTTCCTACCCTGTTCTTAAGAAACTTTGTAAGCGGGCCACATCATGCTGCTTTTGATCGATAACTATGACAGTTTTACCTACAACCTAGTGCATTATTTGGGCGAACTTGGTGCCGATGTGCAGGTTTGGCGAAACGATGCGATCAACACGCAAGAGGCGATGGCGATGAAACCCGCAGGGATTCTCTTGTCACCGGGCCCTTGCACACCCAACGAGGCCGGCATTTGCCTGTCACTGGTTGAGGCGGCGGCCGAGACGAAAACACCGCTGATGGGCGTCTGTCTGGGCCACCAGTCGATTGGCCAGGCTTTCGGTGGCAACGTCGTGCGCTGCCATGACATTGTGCACGGCAAGATGGGCAAGATGCACCATGCAGGCAAAGGTGTCTTTGCAGGTCTGCCAACCCCGTTTGACGCGACCCGCTATCATTCATTGGTGGTCGAGCGTGAAACCCTGCCCGAGAGCCTAGAGATCACGGCAGAGCTTGAGGACGGCACGATCATGGGCCTGCGGCACAAAGAGCTGCCCATCGAGGGCGTCCAGTTCCACCCGGAGTCTATCGCCAGCGAGCATGGCCATGCCTTGCTGCAGAACTTCCTTGATATGATGAAGGTGCCAGCATGAGCGACGCTCTCAAACCGCTGATCAATGCGGCCGCCAACGGCCCGCTCACGCGCGATCAGGCCGAGGCCGCTTTCGAGGTGCTGTTTAACGGCGAAGCAACCCCCAGTCAGATCGGCGGGTTGTTGATGGCGCTGCGCACGCGCGGGGAAACCGTGGATGAATACGCAGCTGCAGCCGCCGTCATGCGCGCAAAGTGCAAACCGGTCAAAGCGCCTGCGGGTGCCATGGACATCGTCGGCACAGGGGGTGACGGCAAACACACGCTGAACATCTCGACCGCGACGGCCTTTGTGGTTGCAGGCGCCGGGGTGCCTGTTGCCAAACATGGCAACCGCAATTTGACATCAAAATCAGGGACTTCGGACCTGCAAAGTCAGATGGGCATCAACGTCATGGTTGGCCCGTCCGTTGTGGAACGCGCGCTGAATGAGGCGGGGATCGGGTTCATGATGGCCCCGATGCACCATCCGGCAATTGCACATGTCATGCCGACCCGCACAGAATTGGGCACGCGCACGATTTTCAACATTCTCGGCCCGCTGACCAACCCAGCCGGTGCGAAACGCCAACTGACCGGCGCGTTCACAAAAGATCTGATCCGCCCCATGGCAGAGACCCTCGGACGGCTGGGCAGCGAGAAAGCTTGGCTGGTGCACGGATCTGATGGCACGGACGAGCTGACCATCACTGGCGTCAGCTGGGTCTCGGCATTAGAGGCCGACGGCTCTGTGCGCGATTTCGAGCTGCATCCCGAAGAGGCAGGCCTGCCCGTGCATCCGTTTGAGGCGATTGTCGGCGGCACGCCCGAGGACAACGCGGACGCCTTTCGTGCGCTTTTGGCAGGGCAACAGAGCGCCTATCGCGACGCGGTTTTGCTGAACGCGGCTTCTGCCCTTTTGGTGGCGGATGCGGTCGACACCCTGAAGGACGGCGTCGCCAAGGCGCAAGACAGCATCGACAGCGGCGCAGCGAAATCCAAAGTCGAGGCGCTGGCACGGATTACGTCCGAGGCTGCATAATGACCAAAAGCTCCGCGCCCTCTGGTCGCTCCGAAGCACCTCGGGCGTGGCGCCATCTGGCTTTCTTCACAACCCACTACCCGCAGATCACCGCGCAATTGGCGGACGATCCGCGCCGGATTCTCCCACCCGATCATCAGCGTTTCGCGGCCCTGTCTGCCTGTGCTCCGTCTGAGGTGCGCGTGGTGTTTTTGGGCCAAGATCCCTATCCAACCCCGGGCCACGCGCACGGGCTGGCCTTTTCAGTCGACCCCGACGTGCGCCCCCTGCCCCGAAGTCTGACCAATATCTTCAAGGAAATGGAAGACGATCTGGGCAGCCATCCGAAAACTGGCGATCTGCGCGCATGGGCAGCGCAAGGCGTATTGCTGCTGAACACAGTCTTGAGCGTTCCTGCAGGCGAGGCAAACGGCCACAAAGATCTTGGCTGGCAACAGCTTGCCCATGAAGTTCTAGCCGAGGTCTCGTGCAGGCCGACGGCCTTTGTCCTTTGGGGCAAACAGGCGCAAAATCTTAGGAAACATATTCACCCCGGCCCTCACTTGATGATAGAAACCGCACACCCTTCGCCTTTGTCGGCGCGCCGTGGGTTCTTTGGGTCAAAGCCCTTTTCACGGATCAACGACTGGCTTAGGGAACGAGGTGAGCAACCGATCAATTGGACGCAAGAATGACCGAAACTGTTCTGGACAAAATCAAGGCCTATAAACTTGAGGAAGTCGCCGCCGACAAAAAGGCGAAATCTCTTAAAGACGTCGAAGACGCAGCCCGTGCCGCAAGCCCGGTGCGCGGATTTGAACGCGCGCTCTTCAAGGCCTCGCGTCAGGGCTATGGTCTGATTGCCGAAGTCAAAAAAGCCAGCCCATCCAAAGGGTTGATCCGGCCGGACTTTGATCCCGAAGACATCGCCGAAGCCTATGAAGACGGCGGCGCCACATGTTTGTCGGTGCTGACAGACACCCCGTCCTTTCAGGGCGCAAAAGAGTTTTTGACGATGGCACGCGACGCCACCGGCCTGCCCGCGCTGCGCAAGGACTTCATGTATGACACCTATCAGGTGGCCGAAGCGCGCGCTCTGGGGGCCGACTGTATCCTGATCATTATGGCTTCGGTCAGCGACACACAGGCCGCCGAGCTTGAGGCTGCCGCGTTTGAGTGGAACATGGATGTTCTGATCGAAGTGCATGATGGTGTAGAGCTGGACCGCGCGATGGACTTGAAATCTCCGCTGTTGGGCATCAACA
>NZ_CAXREH010000043.1:0-15310 GCF_964229375.1 Cognatishimia sp. | reverse complement strand
CAGACTGTTCGGAATGCTTTGAGAGTATGGTTGGCGGCTGAAGGCACTGAAGAAAGCGACTTATGGCGCGCCACCACCATTGATTTTGAAATCTCATCAAGAGGTAATCGCAACCAATCCTTTAGATGTCGTGCGAACTGCAAACGAACGCTATGTTTGTGTTCCTCTGAACGCAATTTTGGGCGAACCAAATAGGTTTCTAGTGCGGCTTCTAGGGTAGGGGCTCCCACCTGGATGGTTTTTCCGGCACCACGTCCCCATTCGAGTGCAAAGCCAAGCGCCGTCTGTCGCGCTGCCTGTGCTGAAATTATGGGAAATCGCCCTATAAGCACTCGTTGGGTTTTGCCCCCAATATCTTTCTGAAAATACCAAGTCTTGGATCTTTTGCCGACGAAGAGAACCAACCCCTTAATCTCGGAGTCCCAGTGCTTTTCCGTGCCGGATTTAGAGGGGGAAAGTCGGCGTGCATATGTTTCTGTAAGCTTCGGCATTTTGCAGGCTCTTTGTCGGACCTGAAATGAGACTGGGTGCAATTAGGTGCACCTGTACGCAACATATTATTCAATAAAGATAGTAATTTAGCAAGAGTTTGATAGTAGGTGAAATTCAAGTAACTTGCTTGGAAGGCTCTTATGATACCATTTCACCATACCCGCTCAGTAGGACGACGGATTATTTTATCCGCAAATTGAGGTCAATAGCTATTCGCGGCTTTTGTTGGAAACTCACGAAATAGATGATCCCGTTCGCGATTATCGCGCCTAAGACGACGCGCAAACAGAGGCTTTGTCCACGTCCAAAACCAACATGGTCCAGGTCTCATTCACAGCGGGGATCATGCGCAATTTCTTGATGACAAAGTCGCGCAATGTATCGACATCTTTGGTCTGGACGCGAAGGACATAGTCCAGATCACCAGTCACACGCAGACACTCGATGATCTCGGGTGAGTGGGTCACGATCTCTAGAAACTCTTTAGTGTCTTTGGCGGTTTTCTGCGACAGGCTAACATTTACGACGGCAACAACGCTCTGCCCAATCATCGTTTGGTTGATCCGCGCGCCATAGCCTGTGATGACTCCTTCGTCTTCCAGCCGCTTGACCCGTCGGCTGCATGGGGTGGGGGACAGGCCAATCCGGTCGGCCAGTTCCAGATTGGAAATGCGGCCCTCGCGCGCAAGAACATCAATGATTTTTCTGTCTGCTTGATCGAGGTCGATGCTGGTCATTGTCGCTCCAAATCGCGTCGAGAGTGGCTATTTTGCGCGGGTATTGATCACATGGAAACGGAAAAGGCAAAGCATCGATTGATTTTTTGCGGCCGTCGCGCGGCTGCATCATGACAAATTCGCGTGAACAACGTCGGCAGGGACGCATTGGAAATGGCTCGGGATGTGGTTTGACCTCTGCGCGTATTGCGATCGGAGTGCCCGATACGCGACATTGGTCAAGCTCAATCCTGGGTTTATTCGCGTCTTTCGGTCAATACCTGCGCGAGCGCGGTCCACTGCCGTTTGCTGATGGCGCTGCGCTCGGCCAACAGCCAGTATGTTTCGGTGTTGTCTAAGGCCTCATCCCCCAAACGCACCAAGCTTCCGTTTTCGATGTCATCACGACAAAGCGCAAGCGAGCCAAGCGCGACGCCTTGGCCAGCCTTGGCCGCAGCGATTGCGCCGTGCAGCGTATCGACCCTTATGTTCGGGATCGGGATCGAGGGGATGCCAAAGCGCGCGGCAAACGCGTCCCAGTCAGGTCGGGGGCCTGTGCACGCGATCCGTGGCAAACCTGTCCAATCTCGGCGCGCCAAGCCGGGGGCGCAGACCGGCGCCATGATTTCACTGAACAGCGGGACTTGATAGTGCTGCGGCCAGTCGCCAGCCCCATACCGTATCTGCAAAATCGCTTCGGTCGAGGCCGTTTGCCCGCCCAAAACGTAAGACTGCACCGAGAGTTCTGCGCTTGTGGCGGCCGAGGCCCGCGCCAATCTGGGCGCCAGCCACATAGAGATCACCGACTGACTGGCTGAGATCGTCAACCGACTGCGACCTCTGGCAAACAGGGTTTCGGTGCTGTCACTCAAAGCCCGCAGCGCTGACTGCACATGCGGCAGCCAGGTTTCACCTTCGACGGTCAGGGAAATCGTGCGCGCCTCGCGCAGGAAAAGCTGGGTGCCCAGATGCTTCTCAAGCTGGCCGATCCTTTGACTGATCGCGGGTTGCGTCAGGCCGGTTTCTTGTGCGGCTGCGGTAAAACTGCCCAGCCGGGCCGCCGCCTCGAACGCGCGGACCCATTCCAGAGGGGGTAAGGAATATGAGGATTTATCCATAAGGAAATACGCCAGTCAGCCGATGTTTTTATGATTTGAGTTTATTGGCTGAATTCGCAAAACGTAACTTAAATGTTTGACCCCAGCGACAAGGACGCAGGTGATGCTCACATCAATCAGTCAGGACGGCGCTGTCCTTACCCTTCATTCCGACCAATCCCCTCTAAGGTTCCACGCCATCTGGCTGCGCGACAATGCGCAAGATCCGGACACGCGGGCCAGCGGCAATGGCCAGCGCCTGATCGCGTTGCGCGACATCCCGGCGGACACGCGGATTTCCAACGCTTCGGTAACGGACCAGACGCTTACCGTGTCGTTCGCGCCAGAAGACAAGACCGTGCAATTCGATCTGGAATGGCTGAAAGCGCATCGATACGATGTGGCATCTGACGCGCCGCGCGGCTGGCTGTCTGATGACATTTCAACCTGGACGGCCAAACTTCACCCCAATGTGCCGACCGGACAGTTCGCCGAGGTCGCGCAACGCGGCACGTCGTTTGCAAACTGGATCGAGGATCTGACCCGCTTTGGATTTGCCAAACTCGAAGGTGGCCCCATCGAAGAGGGTGCGCTGTTTCAAGTGGTTGATCTGTTCGGCTTTGTACGTGAAACCAACTATGGCAAGTTGTTTGAGGTGCGAACCGAAGTGAACCCGACCAATCTTGCCTTCACAGGTCTGGGATTGCAGGCCCATACCGACAACCCGTACCGCGATCCGGTTCCCACGGTTCAGGTGCTGTATTGTCTGGAAAGCTCGGCGGCGGGCGGCGAGAATATGGTGGTGGATGGCTTTGCCTGTGCGCATCGCCTGCAGGCCGAAAATCCAGACTATTTTGACGTGCTGTCGCAGTATTGCGCCCGTTTTGAATATGCAGGCGAAGCTGGCGTATGCCTGACTGCGCGCCGTCCTTTGATCGAGTTGAACCCGGATGGCGAATTGATCGGCGTGCGATTTAACAACCGGTCGCTGGCCGCTGTGACGGATGTGCCGTTTGACAAAATGGACCTGTGGTATGCGGCCTATCGGCGATTGGGCGAGATCATTGATGACCCTGCGATGGAAGTGACGTTCCGCCTTGAGCCTGGGGAGTCCTTTGTCGTGGACAACACCCGCGTGCTGCATGCTCGCAAAGCCTATTCCGGAACGGGAACACGTTGGCTCCAGGGGTGTTATGCGGATAAGGACGGATTGTTATCGACGCGCGATGCCCTGCGCCGCACTCCCAAGGAGGCCGCAGAATGAACGCGCCGATTGAACACCTGACTGCCGACACGATCGTAGAGTTTCTGGCCTCGATTTTTGAGCGTCGCGGCAGCGAAGAGTATCTTGGCGAACCGGTCACCATGGGTGAACACATGCTGCAAGGTGCGACATTTGCCGAACAGAACGGGCAACCTGATGAAATCATCGTAGGGGCTTTGTTGCACGACATCGGGCATTTCACATCCGAGTTCGGCACTTTTTCGATGGACGACACTGAAGACCGCCATCACGAGGACGCAGGGGCCGCCGTGCTCGAGCAGTTCTTCCCCAGCGTCGTGACGGATTGCTGCCGCTATCACGTCGCGGCAAAGCGCTATCTCTGTGCGACAAAGCCGAGTTACTCCAAACGGTTGTCAGAAGCCTCGGTGCATTCGTTGAATTTGCAGGGCGGACCGATGACGGCCGACGAGGTTGCCGAATTCGAACAGAACCCAAACCTGAAACAGATCATTGCGGTGCGTTATCTGGACGAGGCCGGAAAGGTCGCGGGCATGGAAACACCAGACTTTCGCCACTTCGCGCCGCGCGTGCAACGGCTTGTGGATGCGCATATGCGCGCAACGCAAAGCTAGGCGTTAGGCGGGCGCAATAGACTGTTCAAAGACCGACTGCTCTGTCGTGACTTTCTCGCGCAGCCAGGTTTCAAACAGCAGCGCACTGGATTTGCGCGGCTCGGGTGAAATCGGGGTCAGCATATACATGGCCTCGATGGGCAGAACCCGCAAATGCGGAAGCGCGATCAGTTGGCCGCGGGTCTGCACGCGCGCGGCCAGCCTGTCTTGCATCAGGGCGATCCGGTCAGAGCCCAAGGCAAGCTCTGCGGCAGCAACGGATGAGTCCACCCCGATGTCGCTTTGGCTTGAGGCGCGCTCGATCCCGGATTGGGCAAAAAACTTTGACCATTGATCCTCGGGGCCCATCACATGGATGAGGGATCTGGCGGCAAGCGTCTCTGCAGAGACATGCGTGCCCAAAGACCGGGCGGTGTCAAACGAGCAGACAGGAACCAGCGCATCGTGAAACAGCGGCAGCGCGTCATATCCGGGCCATTGCCCACGGCCAAGACGCAGTTCGATGTCTGTGCCGCCGACGGCCAGACGATCTACCCAGATGGAACTTGACAGGTTGATGCGAATGCCGGGGAAATCTTCGGTGAATTGCGTGACCAGCGGGGCCAGCCACAGCGCGGTATAGCTGACAGGGGCCCGCAGGTGAATCATCTTGTCGCCGCGATGCCCAAAGACGCCAGACGTTGCGCTCATGATGTCTTCAAAGGCGCGCCGGACGGACGGCAAATAGGCCTTGGCCGCCTCGGTCAGGCGCAGGCCACGGGGCAGACGTTCAAACAGTGGATAGCCAAGGTGATGCTCTAACCCACGCACGCGGTGGCTGACGGCGGATTGCGACAGGTTCAACTCTTGAGCCGCGGCCGCAAAATTCTCGTGGCGCGCGGCGGCTTCGAACGCTTGAAGAGCCGGAAGAGGAGGAAGTTTGTTCGGCATTGCTTGGATCCGCATGCTGTCTGCCTCCAATTTTTGGGGGCCTTGTGGCGAAAAGATTACGTTTGATTTGCCTCGGGGGCAATGCCACGGTTTGAAAAAACGGGACTATGAAATCGGCATATCAACCCAAGGACGTCACCATGACCCAGCCTTCGACCCTGACACCTGCGCAACTTGCTGCTTTTGAACGCGACGGCTTTCTGGCGCTAGAGACCTTGGTGCCGCCCGAAGATCTTGTCCCGATCGAAGAGGAATACGAACAGCTCATCGACCGGCTTGCGAAAGAGCTGTTTCATAAAGGTAAAATCTCGCAAACCTATGCGGACCTTGCGTTTGGCGCGCGGTACGGCGCGATGATTGCCGAATACCCGGATCTGGCAAATTTCGTGAACATCTCGCTGCCCCTGTTGAACGAAGGCATCGATCCAGACACGTTTCAGATGCACGCAGGTGCTGCGGTCTTCAACCTGATGCGCCACCCCAAAGTATTGGATGTGGTCCAAGACTTGGTCGGCCCCGAAATCTATTGCAGCCCTGTGCAGCAAATGCGCATGAAACCACCTGCAAATACGTTGCATTCGGCGGTCGCAGGGCATTCCAACGTAGGTGCAACCACCTGGCATCAGGACATCGTTGCCTTGTTTGACGAGGCCGATGACACCCATCAGATCACCGTCTGGCTGGCGATCACCGACGCCACCATTGAAAACGGCTGCCTTACCTCTGTTCCGGCCTCGCATCGCGAGGGGCCAAAGGTGCATTGTTCAAATCTGGCAATCGCGCGCGAGCCGCAGGTGCCCGATAGCGTAATGGATGGCCGCGAGGGCACGCCGCTGCCTGTTCAGAAAGGCGGGGCAGTCTTGTTTCACAAGATGAACGTGCATCGGGCCTTGCCCAACCTGTCTGACGGGCTACGCTGGAGCATGGACCTGCGCTATCACCCGACAGGGCAGGCCAGTGGACGTCCGGCCTTTCCCGGGTTTGTGGCGCGCAGCAAATCCAATCCAGCCAGCGAACAACGTGATTCTGCGGCTTGGGCCGCCACTTGGGAAGCGGCCCGCCAGAAAATCCTGTCTGGCCAGCACAAAGGGCGCCTTTTCGAAGACACCCGCTGGAACGACGCGGCGGTCTGCTAAGCGCGCCGCCGCGCGTGGTTTATTTCCCCTGAGGCACAACCTCGTACCCGGGCTCCTCCGGCTCATCGTCTACCATCTCTGGCGGAAAGCCCGGCGCTGTGATGTCCAGACCCGTGGCCTCTTCAAGCCGTTTGATAATATTCGGAGACAGCTCGCGTTCGCCAAACCGGGCAATGCCGTCGTTGAAGATCTCGATCAGCATAGGGGCGATTTCCAGCGGAACGTTGTTGCGGTCGGCGACCTCTTGAAACAGTCCGGCGTCTTTCTTGACCAGATCCATCGTAAAGGAAATGTCGCGAGAGCCGTTCAGAATGACCTGACTTTCGGTTTCATGCACAAACGACGTACCCGAGCTGATCTTCATGGCCTCATAGGTGGTGTTCAGATCCATTCCAGCGGCCTTCGCGGTTACCAGCGCTTCGCAGCAAGTCACAAGGTTGGCCGTGGCCAGATAGTTGGTCACAACTTTCAAAATCGAGGCGGATCCTAGGTCGCCTGTGTGCAGAATGCGGCGTCCCATGGTTTTCAGAAAGGGCGCGATCCGATCAAACGTGGCGCGATCACAGCCCGCAAAGATCGAAATATTGCCCGTCGCGGCCCGGTGGCAGCCGCCGGATACCGGACAATCCACGGCCGCGCCGCCACGTTCCATGACCATAGCGCCAAGACGTTTGACTTCGGCTTCGTCCGTGGTCGACATCTCCATCCAGATTTTACCGTCGGTGACTTCTGGCAGCATTTCGTCCATGACTGCAGCCGAGGCCGCAGGCGAGGGCAGGCAGGTGATAACTGCATCACAGCTTGCCATCAGTTGCGCCGGTCCCTCGGTGCGTTTCGCGCCCTGGGCAACAAAGGACTCCACCAGATCGTCGTTCAGGTCATGGACGGTCAGGTCCACTCCATTGCGCAACAAAGACCCCGACAGTTTACCCCCGACATTGCCAAGGCCAATAAACCCTACTTTCAATCCTGCATTCCTTCTGACTGGCCGTCCTCTGTCCGGCGTGAATTGACAAGAGCCAGCGTTGCACAGGGGCGGCGCGAAACAAAATTCATTTTGCGCAGGCTGAGGCCCAATTTATTTGGACGATAGGCTTTGAGGCTGTGACATCAGATAAATGGGCAGCGTTTGGCGCAAGATTCTTTCAGCTGCCAAAGCAAGATCGGTGTTGCCCGTATTTGGGGAATCCCTATGGTCCCTTTTGTTGATTGCGGCGACACCGGACCATGGGTTCAGTCGTGACGCATCCCAAACCAATACACAGTCTTAGGACATAAAACCCATGAATACAGACACCACACCCAGCCATTCCACGCATGATGCCGAAGCGGATGATCGCAACGACAACATCAAGATCTGGGTGAATGGAGAGATCGTTCACAAGGACGATGCCAAGGTCTCTGTCTATGACTCAGGTTTCATGCTTGGAGATGGCATGTGGGAAGGGATGCGGCTGTATGATGGGGAATGGGCCTTTTTTGACGAGCATATGGACAGGTTGTTCAACTCGCTGAAGTCCGTCTCAATCGCGTTGGACATGGGCCCGCAAGATATTCACAAACTGCTGAACGACACGGCTGCGGCCAACGACATGACCACCGACGCGCATTGCCGGCTGATGATCACCCGAGGACGCAAGGCCAAACCGTTCCAGCATCCGGCCCTGTCAAAATGGGGCCCGACAGTGGTGGCGATTGTCGAGCACTCCAAACCGGCGGAAAGCTTGCTGGGGCGGGGCATTCGCTTGGCGACAGTACCGCAGGTGCGGGGGCTGCCTATGTCTCAGGACGCGAAGTACAACAGCCACTCGAAACTGAACTGTGTCATCGCCTGTCTTCAGGCAGAGCAGGCGGGTGCTGACGAAGGCTTGATGCTAGACCCGCATGGCTTTGTAAACACGACCAACGCCTGCAACTTTTTTATTGTGCGGCGGGGCGAAGTTTGGACCTCGACCGGGGATTATTGCATGAACGGTGTGACGCGCCAGAAAGTGATCGACCTTTGCCGCGCCAACGACATCCCGGTAAAAGAAAAAAACTATTCGCTGTATGAGGCGTATGGCGCGGACGAAGCCTTCTTGACCGGCACCTTTGGGGCGCAGACGCCGGTTGCGGAAATTGATGGGAAGCCCATCGGAACACAGGAAGGCGCGGGGCCGATGACGCTGAAGATACGCGCGCTTTACAAAGACTTGGTGGCGCAGGATGTGGCAAAACAAAAAGGGGCACGCACGTGAGCATTGGTGAGAAAATCGGCAGCGGCGGGCTGCTTTTACTGGGATGCGGTAAAATGGGCGGCGCGATGCTGCGCGGGTGGCTTGCACAAGGTCTGGCTCCAGATCAGGTTACGGTTCTTGATCCTTACCCGGCAGAGTGGCTGACGGCGCTTGAGGCGGATGGCCTGCGCCTGAACGTACAACCCGAAACGGCACCCGCGATTGCCGTTATTGCCACCAAACCCCAGATCATGGCCGAAGCCATTCCAGGCGTCAGCGCATATGGCAATGGCCCGACGGTCTTCATCTCGGTGGCGGCTGGCACATTGATGGCAACGTTTGAAGAGATGCTTGGCGCACAGACGCCGATCGTGCGCGTGATGCCCAACACGCCTGCTGCAATTGGGGCCGGAATCTCGGCTTTGGTGGCAAATGACAATGTGGCTCAGGCGCAAATGGACTTGGCCGAAGAATTGCTTGGTGCCGTCGGTGATACCGTGCGCCTTGATCGTGAGGAGCAGATGCACGCCGTGACGGCCCTGTCTGGCTCTGGACCGGCTTATGTCTTTGCGCTGGCCGAAGCGATGACTGCTGCGGGCGAAAAGCTGGGATTGCCTGCTGACATGGCCAAAAAGCTCGCGCTGGGCACCATCGCGGGCTCTGGGCGGTTGATGCTTGAGACCGACATCGCGCCCGCTACCCTGCGCGAACAGGTCACGTCCCCCAACGGCACTACCTATGCGGGGCTGCAAGTTTTGCAGCGTGACCCAGATGGGTTGCAGGATCTGGTCGATGCCACACTGAAAGCTGCTTCTGATCGCAGCGAAGAGTTGGCCAAAGGTTAGGGCGCTCTAAATGGCCGCGTGAAAGGCGCTCATCTCGTCTTGGATCCAGGTCTGAAACGCCCGTGACGCAGGTGTGCTGTCGTGCTGCGGCGTGGGTTGCAGGAAATACCCTTCGGCCAAGGCGGGGCGGTGATCAAAGGGCGCAATCAACGTCCCCTGATCCAAAAAGTCCTTCGCCAGAGTGTCATGCGACATCGTAATCCCCGCGCCATACAAGGCCGCCTGCATCGAGATGTTGAAGCTGGACGTCAGGTTCACAGCGCGCGGCAAAAGGCTTTCAGTGTTGCGGGATTTCAACCAAGTACCCCAAGAGCCTGTGACCCCCGCGCAATCAAACAGGTTGGCAGAATTGAGATCGATATCGCCGCCCTGATAGTCAGGTGCGCACACCGGAAAAAACCGTTCCGACGACAGGGGAATAGACGCACCCGAACGATCCTCGGGGCGGCCAAACCTGACATCAACCGCAGCGCCTGCGGCATGGCGGTCAGGATCCCAGATTGGCGTCACAATATGCAGCACAAGCCAGGGGTATTGCGCATAAAGCTGTGAAAGACGCGGCGCCAGCCAAAATACCGAGAACGCCAGATTGCACTGCAACACCATACTGCGCCCGCGATCCCCGCCGATAAACGCCTGCGTGCCGCTGGCCAAAAGGTCAAAGGCTTCGCGGATCACTGGCAGATAGTTCGCGCCGTCCTCCGTCAGCTCCAGCGCCCGGGTTTTGCGGACAAACAATGCACGGTTCAAAAAGCTCTCTAAGCTGCGCACGTGCTGGCTGACGGCGGATTGCGTCAGGTTCAGCTCGCTTGCAGCGCGGGTAAAGGACAGATGACGCGCCGCCGCTTCGAAAGCGCGCAGCCACGTTAAGGGCGGGAGGGCGTTCGTTGGATTGGACATATGCGATACATACATAAATTTTCTTAATGCATAAGCCGTAAAATCATCGTTTGTCAGATTTGCGAATGCCTCACAGAGTGAAAACACGCATCAGCAAAGGATTTCCCCATGCGCCATGAACGCCCCACCGCCAACCTGAGTTTCTGGGCCGAAAGGGTCGATATGGCCGCAGCCTTCCGTTGGACCGAGCGTCTTGGCATGCATGAAGCGGTGGCCAATCATTTCAGCCTCGCGGTCAATGAGGATGGCACCCAGTTCCTGATGAATCCCAACCAACGCCACTTTGCACGCATCAAGGCCTCGGACTTGTTGCTGCTGGATGCCAATGATCCCAACACGATGGATCAGCCCGACGCACCAGACCCCACCGCCTGGGGGCTGCATGGCTCGATCCACCGCGCCTGTCCGCATGCACGCTGTGTGATGCATGTGCATTCGATCCACGCCACAGTTTTGGCCTGTCTGGCGGACAGCAACCTGCCTCCGATCGATCAGAATACCGCGACGTTTTACAATCGCTATGTGATCGATGACGGCTTTGGCGGGCTGGCGTTCGAAGAAGAAGGCAAACGCTGTGCTGCAATGCTGTCTGACCCAAAAATCAAGACGATGATCATGGGCAACCATGGTGTGCTGATCATCGGGGACAGCGTCGCGGATACATTCAATCGTCTGTACTATTTCGAACGCGCCGCCGAGACCTATATCCGAGCTCTCCAGACCGGACAGCCCTTGCGCGTGCTGTCTGATGAGGTGGCCGAGAAGACCGCCCAGGAACTGGAAGACTATCCCGATCAAAGCGACCGTCATCTGTCTGAGCTGAAAGCCATTCTGGATGACGAAGGCTCCACCTACGCCAACTAAGGACGACACCCATGACAGCCACTGATCCCGAAGCCGACCGCTGGCACCATCGCCCCGAACATCTGGTGCCGCTGAACCCTCTGTTCAACTGGCCCCCAAGTCCCCGCGCTGTTTGGGCGTGGTACCGCGGCGCGTGGTTGCAAATAACGGCTCTGACCTTGTGCATCACGATGGCGCTTGTGATTTACTTTGCAGCCCTGCCTCCGCTTGAAAGCATGAAGACCTTTGCCTTTGACTGGGTCTTCCGGATCTGGCTGATCAATGTCGTGGCCCAGACGCTTGTGGCAGGCACCCTGCATTGGTGGCTGTACATCCGCAAAGGCCAGGACATGAAGACCAAGTTCGACCGCAGGGACCTGACCCGCAACAACGGTGTCTTTACGTTCAACAATCAGGTCTATGACAATATCTTCTGGACCCTGGGCAGCGCCATGACCGTGGCAACGATCTACCAGTGTCTGATCTGGTGGGCGATGGCCAACGAATATGTACCAACCGTAACCTTCGCCGAAAACCCGATCTGGTGCGTCGTCTGGATGGCCTTCATTCCAATGTGGTCAGGGCTGCATTTTTACTGGGTGCATCGCCTATCGCATCACCCAAAGCTTTATAAATACGTGCATGCGGTGCATCACCGGAACGTCAATGTCGGGCCATGGTCTGGAATTTCAAACCACTGGTACGAGAACATCCTCTACTTCACGACCTACTTCATTCACCTGATTGTTCCCAGCCATCCGCTGCACCTGCTGTTTCACAATATGTTCCAGCAAGTCAGCCCGATCCTGTCCCATTCCGGGTTTGAAAAGCTGGTCGTTAAGGAAAACGAAGCCGCGCGGGCAGGGGACTTTTTCCATCAGCTGCATCACCGGTATTTCGAATGCAACTACGGCACTTCTGAAATCCCATTTGACCGCTGGTTTGGCACCTATCACGATGGCACGGCCGAGGCGACGACACGCACGCGGGCCTTCAAAAAGCAGATGTATACGAAGTGAGGCGCGATGAAACGGATCTATGACTTCAGCCGCAGCCCTGCAGAGCGCAATTATACCATCGCTGATCTGCAGGCGCTCAAGGGATCGGGGCGCAAGCTGTCCATGTCCAATCCCGCCAACGCGGACGAGCTGCGCGCCTGTATCGAGGCAGGGATCGATCTCTTGGTGGTTTGGGAGAGCCAAATTGAAGAAGTGCGCCAGATCGCACCAACCCATTTTGCGGGCGTGGGATCCACCTGGGCGCAATTCGGATCCGCGCAAGAGATCATGGACCACGCCTTTGATATGATGCGTAAAGGCGGCGACATGTATTATACGCTGCGCAGTTTTGACGTGATGGAGATGCTCGCCAAAGAGGGCATCCCCGTTCAAAGCCATATCGGATTGATCCCCACATTCAGCCACTATTGCGGCGGTCTGCGCGGGTTCGGGCGCAAGGCGGATGAGGCGATGGAGATCTATCGCACGCTTAAGCGTATGGAAGATGTCGGCGTCTTTGCGGTCGAGGCGGAATGTATCGCCGAAGAGGTGCTTGAAGCGGTCAACACCAAAACCTCGATCGTGACCTTCTCGTTGGGTTCTGGCATGGCAGGTGATGTCATCATGTCCTTTGTGGCCGATGTCTGTGGCGAAGCCAGCGAAGAGGACAAGCCCCCCAAACACGCGCATGCCTTTGGCAATGTGGGGCGGTTGCACAAACAGATCCACCAAGAACGCGTCGCAGCGCTGGGCGAATTTCACCGCGAGGTCGTGGCCGAAAACTTCCCCTATGCCAGCACAAACATCGGCATGCTGGACGGCGAAAAAGAAAAGTTTCTGGAAGAGCTGGACAAATGGAGCCCGACCCATCAGTAAACCCCTCTTGACCCTCCAGTAACTGGAGGCCTTAGATAGTGTCTGAAACTATCCAAAGAGGCTCTGATGGCACAGCCAACGCGGGTGCAACTCGACATTACCGGAATGAACTGCGGCTCATGCGTGGGACGGGTGGAGCGTGCTTTGGCCGGGGTACCTGGCGTAGATGAGGCCTCGGTCAATTTGGCCAGCGAAAGTGCGCTGGTGTCCTTGGGACAGTCGGGGTCAACCCGAGTTGTGCTTAAGGCACTTGAGGCCGCGGGCTATCCGGGGCGGGTGCGCAAAGCCGAAACACCCAGACCCGACAAATCAGCCGAGATCACCCGCCTTAAGTGGTCTGTGATATGGGCCGCGCTTCTGGCGGCCCCGGTGTTTTGCGCGGAAATGGGGGGCCATTTGTATCCGCCTTTGCACCACTGGATCGCGGCCAATATCGGTCTGACCACGTCGTACACGATCCAGTTCATTCTGACGGGCCTCATCCTGATTGGGCCCGGCCGCCAGTTTTACACGCTGGGCATTCCATCACTGCTGAAAGGCGCACCAGATATGAACGCGCTCGTTGCGCTGGGCACGCTCGCGGCCTTTGGGTTCTCTGTCGTCGCCACATTCGCGCCCGGCGTTTTGCCCGCAGGCAGTGCGCATGTTTACTTTGAGGCCGCAGCAGTGATCGTCGTCCTTATCCTTTTGGGGCGCTATCTTGAGGCCCGCGCCAAGGGGCGCGCCGGCCAAGCCATTGCGCGTCTGATCGGGCTGACTCCCAAGACGGCGCGCGTTCTGCGGGACGATGTGTACACAGACCTTGCCATTGCCGACATTCGGCACGGCGATGTGCTGCAAGCCCGCCCCGGCGAACGCATCGCGGTGGATGGCGATGTGGTGGACGGACATTCATATGTGGATGAGGCCATGCTGACGGGCGAGCCTGTTCCTGTGGCCAAGGAACAGGGCGACAGGGTGATTGCGGGCACAGTGAACGGGCAGGGCGCGCTGACCTATCGGGCTGAAAACATCGGCGCAGACACCGTCGTGTCGCGCATTGTCGCCATGGTCGAAGAGGCGCAAGGTGCGAAACTGCCCATTCAGGGCATGGTTGACCGGATCACAATGTGGTTTGTGCCCGCCATCATTCTAACCGCCCTTACGACATTTGCGCTCTGGCTGGCCTTGGGGGCGTCCCCGTCGCTTGGCCCGGCTGTCGTCGCTGCAGTTTCGGTGCTGATCATTGCTTGCCCCTGCGCGATGGGTTTGGCGACTCCGACATCGATTGTGGTGGGCACAGGCAAGGCAGCCGAGTGGCAGGTTCTGTTCCGCCGCGGTGACGCACTGCAGCGTCTGCAATCCGTCGATGTGGTGGCTTTGGATAAAACCGGGACGCTCACAGAAGGGCGCCCAGAGCTGACATTGATTGAAACCACTGGCGATGTTTTGGAAGACGAGGCGCTCACTCTGGCGGCCTCGGTTGAAACCATGTCAGAGCATCCGCTGGCCAAAGCTGTTGTTCAGGCCGCAGAGGCGCGCGGGCTGACCTTGAACTCGCCAAAAGGGTTCACATCACATACAGGGCGCGGGGCAGAGGCGCGGGTCGGCGCGCGCAACGTTCACATCGGATCGGCGCGTTACATGCGCGATCTGGAAGCCTCGACAGCGCCGTTTGAGAGGGCGGCACAAGAGGCTGCGCGCACAGGTAAAACCCCGATTTTTGTCGCGCTTGATGCAGCTTGCGTTGCCATGCTGGTGGTCTCGGACCCAGTGCGGGACACGACGCCCCAGGCGATCCGCGCGTTGCAAGCCGCAGGGCAAGAGATCGTGATGATTTCAGGCGACACGCAGGCGACTGCCGATGCGATTGCGGCGGATTTGGGCATTCAGATCGTGATTGCCGAAGTTCTGCCCGAAGGCAAAGCCGAAGCGATCCAAAGCCTGCAAGCAGCGGGCCGATCCGTCGCCTTTGTCGGAGATGGCATCAACGACGCGCCCGCGTTGGCGCAGGCCGATGTCGGCATCGCGATTGGCACGGGGACTGACGTTGCGGTGGAAACCGCAGATGTGGTGCTGATGTCGCCAGACCTTACCGGGGTTTCAAATGCCCTGTCGATCAGCGCCGCAACCATGCGCAATATCCGCCAAAACCTAGGGTGGGCCTTTGGCTATAACGTGTTGCTGATCCCCGTCGCCGCAGGCGTTCTGGTGCCCTTTGGCGGACCACTGCTGTCGCCCATGCTGGCCGCCGGCGCAATGGCGCTGTCTAGCGTTTTTGTCGTCACCAACGCCTTGCGTTTGCGGTGGGTGAAACCAACCTCTGTCACGACCGGAGAGACGCTATGAACATCGGACAGGTTGCAAAGTCTTCCGGCATCCCAGTCAAAACCATCCGCTATTATGAGGACATCGGTTTCATTCG
>NZ_CAXREH010000042.1:0-11596 GCF_964229375.1 Cognatishimia sp. | reverse complement strand
GTGGACATTGACCGATGGATGGCGGGTGGCAAGACACCTTGGGATGCGTTTCCCGACACGATGGGTGGCAAGCTGGACGCAGAGAATGCCGCGCTGAAAGCGGCGCTGGCCCATGAGAACGTCACGCTGCGCACAGGGGCCAATGTCGGGCGTCTGATCATGAAGGATCGAAAAGTCACGGGCCTGACCCTTGCGTCTGGCGAAGTTCTGAGCGCCCCGACTATCGTTCTGGCGGCAGGTGCTGTTCAAACGGCGGCACTGTTGCTTCGGTCTGCGCACGACGGCGCGCCAACCGGCGTGGCAAATCGGTCAGATCAGGTGGGGCGTAACTTTATGAACCACAACTGTTCTGCTGTGCTGGCCTTGCATCCGTTCCGCCGAAACCGGGCGGTGTATCAGAAAACACTGATGATGAACGACTATTACCTGACCGGTGGCCCCAATGGTGAACCGCTGGGCAATATTCAGCTTTTGGGCAAAATTTCGGGGACGATTTTGCAGTCCAACGCGCCTTTGCCAGGGGTGCTTGCGCGTTGGATCGCGGATCGCTCGGTTGATCTTTATGCGATGTCCGAAGATCTGCCCAATCCGGAAAGCCGCGTCACATTGGCCGGAGATCACATCAAGCTGGATTGGAAACGCTCAAACTGGGATGCGCATGAGGCATTGGTAGCCAAACTCAAGCGCGACCTGCGCAAAGCGGGGCATCCCGTCGTCATGTCGCGCCCCTTTGACCGACGCACGCCGTCGCATCAATGCGGCACCGCGCGCATGGGGGATGACCCAACCCAAAGTGTTGTGAACAGCTACTGCCAAAGCCATGATGTCGAGAACCTCTTCATCACGGACGCATCGGTTCTGCCAACCTCGGCGGCCGTGAATCCAGCATTGACGATCGCAGCCCTTGCTTTGCGGTCTGCAGAACACATTCAAGAAACTCGCTTCGCTGCGTAGGGCAGGGGGCACCAAAGGACGATACCATGAGCAAAGGGTATGATTTCATCATCATTGGCGGTGGGGCCGCCGGATCGGTTCTGGCCGGACGTCTGTCAGAAGACCCCAGCGCGCAGGTCTTGCTGCTAGAGGCGGGTGGACGCGACCTGCATCCACTTTATCACGTGCCAGCGGGCTTTGCGAAAATGACCAAGGGGATCGGATCCTGGGGCTGGGATACGGTTCCGCAAAAGCACATGCAAAACAAAGTCTTTCGCTATACGCAGGGCAAGGTTCTGGGTGGCGGGTCAGCCATCAACGCTCAGATCTATACCCGCGGCAATGCCCAAGACTATGACGACTGGCAACAGATGGGTTGTCAGGGCTGGGGCTATGACGACGTGCTGCCCTATTTCAAAAAGGCGGAAGACAACGATACCTATGACAATGCCTATCACGGCAAAGGTGGTCCGCTTGGGGTCAGCCAACCTTCAGCACCTCTGCCCATCTGCGAAGCCTATTTTGATGCGGCCGCCGACGTGGGCATTCCCCGCAACATGGACATCAACGGCGAAAAGCAGGATGGCGTTTGCTATTACCAGCTGACGCAACGCAACACACGCAGGTCTTCGGCAGCGATGGCCTATGTCGCGCCCAACCGGGGGCGCCCCAATCTGACGGTCAAAACCGGCGCTCAGGTGCGGCGGCTGATGACCAAGGCGGGGCGTGTTCAGGGGGTTGCTCTGACTGACGGCACCGAGATCATTGCCGACAAAGAAGTGCTCTTGTGCGGCGGTGCCATTGGGTCTCCGCGCCTTCTTCAGTTGTCCGGCATCGGGCCTGCAGATCACCTTGCGTCCCTTGGGATTGATGTGGTCTATGACCAACCCGAAATCGGCGAGAACCTTCAGGACCACCTTGATCTTTACTGCATCAGCGAGCTGAACGGGCCGTTCAGTTATGATCGCTATGCCAAACCATTGTGGGCGGCTTGGGCCGGTCTGCAGTATTTGGTTGCGCGCAAAGGCCCTGTTGCGTCGTCGCTGTTTGAAACGGGCGGGTTTTGGTATGCCGATCCCGATGCGCGGTCGCCAGACATTCAGTTCCACCTCGGGCTTGGCACTGGTATCGAGCACGGCGTTGCGGCCATGCCGCAAGGCGGTGTCACGTTGAATTCTTGCTATCTGCGGCCCAGATCTCGGGGATCTGTGCGATTGCAAAGCAGCGATCCCGCCAAAGCGCCACTGATCGATCCCAACTATCTGCAGGATCCGCTGGATCGGGAAATGTCCATTCGCGGTTTGAAACTGACGCAGGAAATCCTGTCACAGTCGCCGTTGAAGAAATACATTCTGGCCGAACGTTTGCCCGGCCCTGATGTCCGCACGGACGAGGATTACTTCAACTTTATCTCAGAACATTCCAAGACTTCGCACCATTGCGCAGGCACGTGTCGCATGGGTGTGGATGACGGCGCGGTCGTCGATCTGCGCCTGAAGTTCAACGGGCTCGAGGGTCTGCGGGTCGTTGACAACTCGATCATGCCAACCGTGATTTCCTCAAACACCAACGCAGCGGCGATTATGATCGGCGAAAAAGCCGCTGATATGATCAAAGCCGACCATTCCATGGAGACAAAATGATACGTCACATCGTACTTGTGAAATTCAACCCACAAACCACCGAAGCCCGCATCGCCGAAATTTTCGCCGAGCTGCACAACATCAAAGACAAGCTTGACGGCGTGCTGTCGATCACCGCAGGCCGCAGTGAAAGCCCTGAGCAAATCGAGCGTGGCTACATGCATGGCTTCGTTGTGGATTTTACCGATTGGGACGCGCTTCAGGCCTATCAGGATCATCCAGACCACAAAGCGCTTGGCGCGCAGCTGGTGGCGAATGCGATCGGTGGCATTGACGGTATTTTGGTCTTTGATCTTCCCATCGCCTAGGCAGCCCTTTAACAACGGGCAACGCCAAGCGTAAGGACAAGGATCGATCTGACCATGACACGAAAGCCGACCATCATTGATGTCGCTAAGAAAGCCAATGTGTCGAAGTCGACGGTCAGCCTTGTCCTGCGCAACAGCAGCACAGTGCGCGAAGAAACCCGCGATGCTGTGCGTCAGGCGATGAAAGAGCTGGGCTATGTCTATAACCGCTCTGCCGCCAATATGCGCAGTTCAAACGCGGGCTTGATCGGCTTGGTCATCAACGATCTGCGCAACCCGTTCTTTGCAGAGTTCGCGACCTCGCTGCAGATGGCGCTGGCGCAGCAGAACTATGCGACGGTCATGGCCAATACCGACGAAGATCCGGCATTGCAGGATCAGGTGGTCAATTCCATGATCGAACATGGCGTGTCCGCCCTGATCATCTGCCCCGCCTATGGCGAAACAAGATCGACCTTTGATGCGGTCGAGCGCGCCGGTTTGCCCGCGCTGCAGTTGCTCAGACGTGTGGATGAGCGCACCGACCATTTCCCTTTCATTGCGCCGGACTACTCCAGCGGCAGCCGACTGGCTGCAGAGCATCTTCTGCAACAAGGCGCGCAGCGGGTGGCTTTTGTGGGGGGGCTCGAAGGGCGCTCGGTCACCGAAGAGCGTATGTCTGGCTGTATCGAGGTTTTACGGCAGGCTGGGCAGGAACCTGTGGTTATAACGGGTCAGGCCTCGCGTCAGTTTGGCCGCGAAACAGCGCGCACCCTTATGCAAGACTATCCAGATGTGGATGCGGTGGTGTGTTTTAACGACCTTGTCGCGCTGGGCTTGCTGTCTGGCAGCAACGAAGTCGGGCGTTGCATTGGCAAAGACATCCTTCTTGTCGGCTTTGACAACATCGAAGATGCCGCAGAAACCTATCCCTCGCTGAGTTCCGTCAGCTGCGACATTGCTGCGATTGGCCAGCATGCGTCAGCGTCTATTCTCAACTGGCTTGAAAAAGGCGTGGCCCCAGCGCGTGTCGAACGCACCAAGGTCGAGTTGATACGCAGACAATCCAGCGACACCGCATTGCGATAGACGCCTTAACGGTTTGCGCATTCTGAAAATGCGGAACTAAACCTGTTAGGCTGCCTTGATTGGTGACAACTCGCGCGCCCGGTCTTTCGGGATACGTGCGCCATAGTGCTTGATGACCTCAGCCGCCATGCGTTGGCCGAACTGCAAAGACGCTTCTGCGCCAAGATTGCAGATCTTGCCCACTAGAAATCCTGCATTGAACGCATCGCCTGCCCCTGTGGTGTCCACGATGTCTGTAACCGACGGGGTGGGCATTGAATATGTCGTGCCGTCGATCAGTGCGTCCAGCGACGATGCGCCGTTCTTGACGACCACTTCTTGCACGCCTAGCGCGCTAAGCCGTTTGATCGTGTCAGCGGGGCTTTTATCGCCCCAGGCATAGGCTTCGTCGTCAAAACTGGGCAGGCAAATGTCTGCGAGTTTCAGGAAGGGCACCATCGTGGCCTGGATTTCCAAAAGAGAGGTCCAAAGCGCTGGTCGCAGGTTCGGATCAAAAGAGATCAAGGCCCCGTTTTGTTGCGCTGTAAGCAGGGTTTCCAGCAGATCTTCGCGCTGCGCAGGCGGCAGGATCGCAATCGAGATGCCTGACAAGTGGATCAGCCCCGCCCCCTTGATCTGCCCGCTCAGCCACGACGTGTTGGACGCCAGTTGCCGCGCGGCGGAGTCGCTGCGCCAGTATTGAAAGCTGCGCTCGACCCCGTCGAGGTCGATCATGTAAAGCCCCATTGCCTTGTCGGGAACACGTGCAATGCAGGCCGCATCAAGACCGTCGTCGCCCAGTAGGTTTACAAAGGCGTCCGACGATGCGTCCGTGCCAACGGCGCTGACAAACCCTACGTCGTTTTGGTGGCCGAGCAATTGTGCCATATGCCATGCGGTGTTGAACGTATCGCCCGCAAATCCACGGCGATAAACACCGTCCTCGATAGGGGCCATTTCAATCATCGCTTCGCCGATCGCCAAAGCGCGCAGGGGGTGGGAAATCATGGCTTGTCCTTAGGGTTGGCGGGAATGTCGTGGATGGCCGAGGTCAACCAAGCTGGCCAGTCCCGCTCGAACACGGGTTTCTCGTCTTCGTTAAATGTGCGGTTTGGCCGTTCAGAGACATGGAGGCCGGATGCATCCTGCCTGATCAAGATTTGGTTTGATTTGTCCTCTGACCGTTCCATCCTGAAACGATAATCTTCCAATGGCCCCTTGGCATCATGCGGCAATCCCGTTCCATCGCGATCACAAATGGCACGCGCGCCGCGACTGCCGCCACCCGCCGCAATATAGGCATCCAAGGCGGTCAGAACGGCATGAGAGGCCAATGCCATCTGTCGCCATTGCACCGCCCGCGCGGCCTCGCTGGCGCGCGATATGGCGATGCCCTGCGCGTCGACCTGCTGCACCAAGGCCTGTGCGTCTTGTAAGGCCTGTTTGACCTCTGCTGCGGTGCACAGGATGCCCGCGAAATCGCTCATGCGCGCCTGAACAGCTTTGCGTACGTCTTTAGCATCCAGCCCGCCTTCGGTTTTCAAAGACGCCAGCAATTCTGACGTGGCGCGCTCAAACGGTGCCAAACTGTTGGCCGCATCAATGGGCGTATTGCCAATTGCGCCGATTTGTTCGGCGACACGGGTGCCAAAGACTTGTCCCGCATTCAGCGCCGAGCCGCCGGGACGGGTGACACCATGGGTGCCAGCGGCCTCGCCAATGGCATAGATCCCTGCGATATTCGTGCGACCCCAGATATCAACAGCAATGCCGCCGTTCATATGTTGGTTGTTCACAGCAAATTCGAGCGGCTCTTTGGCGATGTCCACTTTGTAGCGGCGATACAATTCGATCGCGAGCGGGTTCATGTGCTTTAGGCGGTCAATCGGCAGATCTTGGTCCGCGTTCGCATCTTTCAGGTATTGATGCACGTCATCGTCCAACCGCGACAGGCTGAACGCCTCGTCGCCGGGAACCGGAAGGATGTTGCGATTAAAGTCCAGAAAGACCCGACGACCTTTTTGGCTTTCGCGAAAGATCGCCAGATCGACAAGGCTTGACCCGAAATCCAGCATACGCGTCGCATGGAACGGCCATTGATAGCCCTTGCGAAACACATTCGAGGCCATTTCCTGGGTCGTGCGGTAATAGTCCGCCAAAAAGTGATGCTCGCGCCCTTCGGCGTCTAGGGAGTAGATGTGGGGAATAACCTGCACATAGGTGCCCGAGAGGTTCCAAGGAAACCCTTCGCGACGGGTGCCGATGCCGAACTGGCTTTCGGTCAGGTTGACCAATTCCAACCCCGCCTCAAGCGCCAGACCAAGCGAGCCGAAACAGCCATTTGGAAACACGCTGTCCCGATAAAGCTCGCCCGGTCCTCCCGCTGCAATCACCAGCTTGTTGCAGCGAAACAGAACCAAGCCATAGGGATTTTCAGGCGATTGGTCTTTGGCGCGAATGGCCAGAACACCAGTGATTTTCTGCCCGTCATCCGCGCCCTCTGTGATGAGCTTCACGGCGGTGGTCAGATTAAAGAAAGGCACATTCAGCCGCAGCGCTTCTTTCGCCAATACTTGCACCATCAGGCGCGAGGTGCGCGGCCCGCAGCTGGTGGCGCGACCGGTTTCGTCGTGATCTGTCTGGTACCTTAGTGTGCCGCCAAGTTGGTCTTGGGGCAGGGGCAGACCCAGATACTGCAACGACGCCATCGCTCTGGGTGAGCCGACCGCCTCGATATAGGCCGTGTCTTCGTCCATCGCGCCACCGGCACGCAGCGCGCGGGCCATATCCAGATAATTGTCGCCACTGTCAGCGGTGTTCGCGGTATGCAGGGTCTGCTTGTCCGATCCCGAGCAGGCCGACGTGCCACCCCATGCGCTTTGGCTGAGGATCGCGACATCAATGCCGCGCCGTTTCAACTCGACCGCAGCGCGCAGACCTGCCGCGCCACTGCCGACGACCAAGCTGTCGCTGGCCAAAACGGGCACCCGATAATCGCCAACCTTCAGGTGATCCTGAAAGTCCGGTTCAGGCGGCAGCTTTGGCATGACGACATCCGTCAGCTCATCCAGAATGTGCTGTGGCACGGGATTGGACATGTCTGGACCCTCAGTTAGACTGTGGAATATCGACCCAGCGTTCCTCGTTGGACGAGGTCATGCAGGCGTCAACGATCTGGCAAATATGGTGTCCGGTCTCAAACGTCGGCCACATGGGTGTTTTTGTGGCGACGGATTTGATGACTTCATAGGCTTCGATGATTTTGCTCTCGTTATAGCCCAGTGCAAAGTTTGGAAGCGGCAGGAATGCCTTATAGGTTTCGTTTTCCGGGCCCACATCGATTTCACGGAACCCGCGACGACCGACTGCATCCTCGTTTGAATAAAACCGCAGGCGGTTCACTTCGTCATAGGTGTAAACCAGGCTGCCCTTGGTTCCATAGACCTCGTAGGACTGCATGAACTTGCGACCGGTCGCCACGCGGCTAAAGTCGACAAGCCCGCGTGCGCCATTGGCGAACTGACACATGACGTTAGAGCCATCCGGATTGGTGATATCGGCCCAGTCTTCGCCGCCTGTCAGCTTAGGAACTTCGCCAAACCCCAGACCGTCGACCACGGGGCGTTTGGGGGTGACGACAAAATTGTCAGCAATCAACCGTTTCACCGGACCCACGAGAAATTCCATAAAGCTGAAGACGTGGCTGCCGGTGTCTCCGATGATGCCGGTGGGGGCCAGATCTCCGTTGGCGCGCCACATATACGGCACCAGGGGATCGCCATACATGTCGATGTGCTGACAGGCCTTAAACAGCTTGATTTCACCAATCTCGCCGGCCTGGATCATCTCTTTCGCCATATGATGCACGGGGTTGCGCGGAAACGCATGCCCAACGCGGGTCACGACGCCCTTTTGCGCGGCAATATCGGCCAATTCACGCGCCTCGGCTGCGGTGTCCGCCAGTGGCTTTTCGCAAAAGACGTGCTTGCCTGCGAGCAGAGCCGCTTTTGCTACGGGATAGTGCAGGTGGTCTGGCAGGCAGATATCAACAAGATCGATAGATGGATCCTCGACCGCCTGCTTCCAGTCTGCGACAATGCGGGCCCCCGGTGCATTCTGCGCCAGCGTCTCTTGGTCAGACAGATCGTCGGTCACCAGCATATCCACAGACGCCACGCCCTCTGACGTGCCGAAAAAGTGCGGGAAGCTCTGATAGGCCATGGTGTGCGTTTTGCCCATCCAGCCCGACGCGCCCAAAATTGCCACACTGACTTTGCTGTTCATATTGCTCTCCATGGGGTTCACTCAGGTTCTACTAGAAATTACTGGAACGTTCCAATTGGTGTCTAAATAGGGAACCCGCCGGGGTCAAGCTCTTTTGATTAGAGGGGCGTGGGAAACCGAGTTTGGAGCGAAAGATGTACGGTCACGGATAGGAAAACAGCAAAGGCGCAAGCGCGATCGGGACAAGGCGGTTGTGATAAAACGCCCGCCCTGTCCCAGATTGAAACGCTAGCCGATGAACCCGCCTGACTGGCGTGCCCAAAGCTCGGCATAGGTGCCGCCCGCTTGGATCAACCCGTCATGTGTGCCGTCTTCGACAACGCGGCCGTTGTCCAGCACCACGATCCGGTCCATCTGCGCGATGGTGGACAGGCGGTGCGCAATGGCGATCACGGTTTTGCCCTCCATCATGCCATAGAGGGTTTTCTGAATGGCCGCTTCTGCCACGCTGTCCAGCGCCGAAGTCGCCTCGTCCAGAACAAGGATCGGGGCGTCTTTCAGGATCACCCGCGCGATTGCGATCCGCTGACGTTGCCCGCCGGACAATTTCACCCCACGCTCACCCACATGCGCATTATAGCCGGTGCGCCCCTTTGGATCAGACAAGTCTCCGATAAAGTCATGCGCCTCGGCCAGCCGTGCCGCGGTGATCATTTCGTCCTCGGTGGCGTCGGGTTTGCCATAGAGAATATTGGCGCGCACGGACCGGTGCAGCAACGAGCTGTCTTGCGTGACCATCCCAATCTGGCGGCGCAGGCTGTCTTGGGTCACGGCCGAAATCGGTTGGCCGTCAATCAGGATATCGCCGCTTTCTGCATCGCGGAACCTTAGCAACAGATTCACAAGGCTGGACTTCCCTGCGCCGGACCGCCCGACTAGACCCACTTTCTGGCCCGCTGGAATCGACAGCGACACGCGATCCAAACCGCCGTGACCTTTGCCATAGTGATGGCTGAGGTCGCGGATCTCGATGTTGGCCTGTGTCACAGTCAAATCCCGCGCATCTGGCTGGTCGACCACATCCTGATCCACCGCGATTGACCGCAGCCCTTCGCGCATGACGCCTGCATGTTCAAACAAACGGATCGTCACCCACATGATCCAGCCGGTCATGCCATTCAATCGAATGACCAGAGCACTTGCGGCGGCAACTTCGCCAATGCTGACCAGATTGTGCATCCAAAGCCAAACCGCAGGCCCAAGCACACCGACCATCAAAATGCCGTTTAAAGCGTTCATGCCAAAGGACAGTTCCGTCATCAGACGCAAAAACCGTTGAAACCTCAGACGCAGACGCCGCATCGATGACAGGGCGTATCTCTCTTCTTTTTCACCATGGGCAAAGAGTTTGACGGTCTCGATATTGGTATAGGCATCCACCACGCGCCCGGTCACCAGCGAGCGGGCATCGGACCATTTTTCCGAGGCCGATGCCACACGAATGGCGATGCTGCGCACATAGGCGATGTAAAGCACAAGCCAGATGGCAAGCGGGAAGCCCAGACGCCAATCGATCTGCGACAGAACCAGCGTGGCCCCGATCACATAGGTCAGCGAATACCAAATGCCTTCGAAGGCCATATAAACACTGTCTTCCAGTGCTGGCCCCATTTGCATGACACGGTTGCTGAGACGTCCGGCGAAATCATTCTGAAAGAACCCGGTGGATTGCCCCAGCAGGTGTTTATGGGCACGCCATTGCGCCTGTGCCTGCATGTTCGACGCCAAAGTTTGTTCCAGAAACAGGCGGTTGAATGCAATCAGCACGGGCCGCAGGAACAGGATGAACAAAGCCACCGCAATGACCTCGACTTTATGCGTCTTCCAGAACGAGGACGGACCCGCCTCGGTCATCAAGTCGATCAGGCGGCCGGAATAGAACACCAGCCCGCTTTCCATGACGGCGACAATGAAACTGGTCAGCGCGATCCATGGCAGCCATTTGTGAAACGGCTTGAGTTGTTCTTTGATATAGCCCCACAGCTGTGATGACGGAGTCGCGTTGCCGACGCGGGCAAAGGGGTTCAAGAGATCTTCGAAGTATCGAAACATGGTGCCCTCCATAGGGCGAAAAGGAACTGGTAAAGATGCGAAAGTTGGCGATCAGCCAACCCAAACAGGACCGACTAAACGCGGGGGGGTAGGGTCCTGATTTGATACATCTTTGCTCCTCCAAGCATGTTCTGACGTTTTGGTACGCGAAGATCGACGACTTGTCAGGTCTTTTTTTCCTGACTTCATCGATGTGCGTTGAATTTGCGGATTTTAGGGGGGTGACGCAGAGCGCGCGCGGCGAAATGGTTCGCCGCGGCTCAAAATCATATCGGCAATACTTTTGGGATAAGGCCGCGCAACCGATGGTCTGCTTACGACACCGTAAACTGACCCATCATGCCGCAGTCTTCATGTTCCAGAATGTGGCAGTGATACATGTAGGGCGCATCACTTGGGGCATCATGGTTGAATTGCACCAAGACATCGGACCAGCCCTCTTCGACATGCACCATATCTTTCCATCCTTGCGCATAGGCGGGGGGCTCTGCACCGCTTTGGCTGAGGATGCGGAATGAGCATCCGTGGATGTGGAACGGGTGCAGCATATCGTCGACAGAGATCCGCCAGATCTCTGTGTCGCCTTTGCGCACGGTTTCATCGATGCGGTCCATTTTCATCGGCAACCCATTGATGGCCATGGCACCCACATTGCCGCAGACGTTGTCCCAGGCCAAAGCCAAAGCCGCGAGGTCTGCGCCCACGTCCATCTGCAATTCAAACGCGCGCGTCGTGGTTGCGCTCGACGGATCGGCAGGCGACAGGTTGGCCAACCGTTGGGGCATGGCTCCTGCGAAACCTGTTTCGGATGTACGCGTCAACGTCAGCGCCGCTATTTTGGCATTGCCGCCAAACAGCCCGGCAAAGAAACCTCCGCCGCCATCCATATTGACGTTCAGCGTGTTGGTGTCGGCGGTGCCCATGTCCACCAAGATTTCGTAACGCTCGCCTGGCGACATCAGAACCGAGGGTGTCTCGACCGGGCTGGCCAGAAATCCGCCATCAGACGCGATCACCGTGATCGGGCTCGTGGCCATCGACAACTCAAGGAATCGGGCGTTGCAGGCGTTCAGAATACGCAGCCGCACAAGGCCTGTGGGCACGGTTTGGATCACCGGCGCAATCGCACCGTTGACGACCATCGCGTCGCCCTGAAAGCCGTCTTCGAACACTTCGGCGGTCAGCTCGTAACTCATACGTCCCGCGGCATCGAAGGTCTTATCCTGAAGGATCAAGGTAAAATCATCCACGCCATAGGTTTTGGGCAGATCTGCCGACATACTCGCGTCGTCTTCGATCAGCATCACGCCCGCCAGCCCCTTATAGGTC
>NZ_CAXREH010000041.1:0-4093 GCF_964229375.1 Cognatishimia sp. | reverse complement strand
ATCGATCATGAACCCCGAGTTGCGCCCGGCGGCGCCTTCGGCAATGGCGCCCGCTTCGAGCACGGTGATCTTTGACCCCGGCGCAAGCTGCGTCAGGCGGCGGGCGGCTGTCAAACCGGCAAACCCGCCCCCGACGATCACGAAATCAGCGGTATTTGCGCCGGTCAGAGCAGGGCCATGCGGCCTTGGTCCAAGAATCGTGTTCCAGGCTGCCGGGCCTAGTTGAACCGGCAGCCGTTTGGCCGCGTACGCCATCAGTCGACGGCTTCGTCTTCGTCGTCGGACAGATCAATCCAGATGGTTTTAAGCTGGGTGTATTGATCATGCGCGTGCAGGGAATTGTCGCGTCCGCCAAATCCAGACTGCTTATAGCCCCCAAAGGGTGTCGAGATATCGCCTTCGCCAAAGCTGTTGACCGTGACGGTGCCCGCACGCAGTTGCCGCGCGCCGCGGATGGCGCGTTTTGCGTTTGCCGTAAAGAGCGACGCACAGAGGCCATACTCCGTGTCATTGGCCACAGAGATGGCTTCGTCCAGACCCGAGATCTCGATCACCGAGAGCACGGGGCCAAAGACCTCTTCGCGGGCAAGACGCTGATCGTTGCCGGAAATCTCGACCATTGTGGCTTCGACAAAGGCGCCGTCATGGGATTTGCCGCCAAAGATGACAGAGCCCTCGTCCAGATAGCTGCAGACCTTGTCAAAATGCGCCTTGCTGACCAAAGCGCCCATGCGGGTTTCCGGGTTCAGCGGATCGCCGATGTTCCATTGCTGGGCGTGATGGGCGATGCGGTTGCAGAGTTCGGATTTGACGTCCTTGTGGACGATCAGTCGCGAGGTCGCGGAACAGTTTTCGCCCATGTTCCAATAAGCGCCATTCACGATATGCTGCGCGACACGGTCCAGGTTTTCTGCGTCATTCATGACGATGGCCGGGTTCTTGCCGCCCATTTCAAGTACAACTTCTTTGGCGTTGCTTTCTGCCGAATAGGTCAAAAACCGTTTGCCCGTCGCGGTGGAGCCGGTGAACGAGACCATATCGATATCCATGTGACGGCCGATTGGTTCGCCAACTTCGGCGCCCCCGCCGGGCAGGATGTTCAGGACACCGGCGGGCAGGCCAGCTTCGGACGCTAGCTCGGCCAGTCGAAGCGCGCTGAGCGAAGTCTCGGCTGCGGGTTTCACGACAACCGAGCAGCCTGCTGCCAGCGCTGGGCCGATTTTCCATGCAAGCATCAACAGTGGGAAGTTCCAGGGCAAAACAAGCCCAACCACGCCAATTGGTTCGCGCACCACCATAGCGATGTGATCGTCAGACGCAGGGGACACCTGATCATAAATCTTGTCGATCGCCTCGGCGTGCCATTTGATGCAATGGATGCTTTCCGGAATGTCGACGGTGGCGCAGTCATAGATGGTTTTGCCGCTGTCAATGCTTTCGATGACCGCCAGTTCATTCTGGTTGCGAGTCATCAGTTTGCACAGGCGGATCAGGACGTCTTTGCGCTCAGAGGGGTGCATCTTGGACCAGCGCCCGTCGTCAAAGGCTTCGCGGGCTTTGGTCACCGCAAAGTCGACATCTTCGGGGCCATAGGCTGCGATTTCCGTCAGCGTTTCGCCTGTTGCAGGGTTCACGGTGGTAAAGGTCGCGCCCGAGGCTGCCGGGCGATAACCACCATCCACAAAACCTGCGGTCGGCAGGGTTAGCGTGTCGGCGATGGATTTGTATTCTGCGTGTGTCAGCAAGTCGGCCATAGCTTATTTCCCCGCCTTAATGTCTGCGATTGTGGATTTGAGAACGCGCGTCACCTGTTCCAGCGCGCGTTTGCCGTCTTTGGTCAGCCCCTTGAGGGGCGCGCGCATGGCGCCGGCGTCGATGCCATTCATCGTGACGCCATGTTTGATGGTTTGAATGAATTTGCCGCCCTGTTCCAGCACGCGCATCAGTGGCATCATGGCGGACATAATGCGGCGGCCCTTGGCGAAATCGCCTTCGATCACACAAGCTTCGTAAAGCGCCACATGTTCTTCGGGCAGAAAGTTTGACCCGCCACATACCCAGAATGGAGCACCCCAGGCAAAGAACTCCAGCGCCTGATCGTCCATGCCGCAGCCCAATTGAATATGGGGGTAATCGCGCGCCAGAAGGTGCACGCGGTTGATGTCACCCGAGCTTTCCTTGATGCCGCAGAAATTGCGTGACCGCACCACGCGGTCCAGGAATTCTTCGCCCATCATGGTGCCGGTGCGATGCGGGTAGTTATACAGCATCACCGGCAGGTTCGCGGCCTTGTCGATGGCCAGAGCGTTCAGCGCGTTTTCCCGGTCGGTCGGAACCGAATAGGGCGGCGAGGCCAGCAGGATCGCATCTGCGCCCATCTCGCGTGCGGCGGTGGCCAAAGCGATCGAGTCGCCGGTCAGCATCGCGCCGGTGCCGACAACCAAAGGCAGTCGGCCGTTGATGCGGTCTTTGGTGAACTTCGCCAGTTCGATCCGCTCGGCGACGGTCTGGGCATAGTTTTCGCCGGTCGAGCCGCCGGAAATCATGCCGTGCACGCCATGCGAGATCAGGAATTCGATCACGTCAGCCAGAGCGTCCCAGTTGGGTGTTCCATCTGCGTGATAAGGGGTGACGACAGGTGTATAAATGCCGTCAAAACTGAAAATAGGGGTCATTAATACCTCATGCAGGCATGTGTTGAGGAACGTTGCCAAGCGGCATGTCCAGGGCTTCGGGGAATACGAACATCTCGATCTGATCGCGCGAGAGGTTCCAGTGGTCGATGGCCAGCTGCGCCGCGCCGTCGGCATCGCGCGCCTCGATGGCCGCGATGATTGCGTCGTGTTGCTGGCTGGCCAGAGCGCGTTGCGCGCTCAGTTGTACGGCATTTGGATCATAAAATGTCATGCTCAGGCGCGCGTGGTCGATCAGCAGGCGGTTGAAAGACGGCTGTAGATAAATGTTGGCCGCCATCACGCCGGTGATCTCGTGAAAGCGATTGTTGGACAGGGCGCGGTCCGCGGCCGTGCCAGAGGTCAGCGTCGCTTTGAAGATGTCCTGCGCGGCCTTCAGCTCTTCGATCTGAGCAGGCGTTGCATGCAGCGCGGCCATCCGCAGGATTGCGCCATAGATCATCGGAGCGGCTTGGAAAAAGCCACGCATGGTCGCGAAGGTCATGTCTGATACTCGCGTGCCACGATTGGGGTGGAGCGTGAGATACCCGTCGCCGGCCAGCTCGCGCAGGACTTCCCGCAGGGGGGTGCGGGACAGGCCGAATTGCTGCGCCAGCTGCGCCTCGTCCAGATCGCTGCCGGGGGCAAGCGACGTGGTCAGAATGGCAGACTTAAGGTGGTCGGCCAGGCTCTGCTTTGGACTTTTCTCGGTTTCGCGCATTGGGTCTTTCGTCTCGATTGCGAATCTTGTATTTGAATAATATACACTGTGTATACAAAAATCCGACCTGGATCCAGAGATGACCGACACGCCCTTTCAGCGCTTTACTTTTGTATTGGTGGATGAATTTTCGCACCTGGCGTTTTCCTGCGCCGTAGAGCCATTGCGCATCGCCAATCTGGTCAGCGGTAAAGAGCTTTATGGCTGGCATTTGGTGTCTGAAAACGGTGAAACGGCCACCTGTTCCAATGGCACGATCTCTGTTGTGCATGGTGGTCTCGAGGATATCCCCGCAAGCGCACGGTTGTTTGTCCTGTCAGGGATCCACATGAAAAACCATGTGACGCCGACGTTGCTGGGCATGCTGCGACGTCATCGCGCGATGGGGACGTCGATCGGTGCTTTGTGTTCGGGTGCGTGGATTCTGGCCGAGGCGGGCTTTTTGGACGGCAAAGAAGCCTCGGTGCACTGGGAATATCATGACAGCTTCAGCGAAGCCTTTCCCGAGGTGAATCTGGTGCGCAACGTTTTTGTCGCCGACGCCCCCTTTGTGACGGCATCCGGCGGCACAGCGACCGCGGATCTGATCTTGCATTTGATCGAACAGGACCACGGCGAAGAGCTGGCCCTCGCAGTGGCGGATCAAATGGTCTATAACGCCGTGCGCGCGGCCACAGCGGAACAGAAAGTTTCGTTGCAA
>NZ_CAXREH010000040.1:0-8789 GCF_964229375.1 Cognatishimia sp. | reverse complement strand
CGGCTGGGCGGCGGACGATCACGGCGCTGCCCTCGCCGCTTTCATGGAAACATGTGCCGATCTGGACGATCAGGACTGGCGCGCCCTGTGCGCCATCGCGCCAAACTTCGGTGACGCCAGGCTTTTCTTTGAGTTGTTGTTCCGCCCCGTGCAGATCGACGATGCGCGTGACGCGCTTTTCACCGGATATTTCGAACCAGAGCTGAACGGCTCGCGGGTGCAGACCGCCCGCTTTCGCTATCCTGTGTATCGCAAGCCTCCGGAGCTGCGGGATGGCACTTTGTGGAAATCTCGGCGCGCGATCGAAACCACGGACATCATGAAAAACCGAGGCCTTGAAATCGCCTGGGTTGACGATGCCACCGCCCTGTTTTTCATGCAAATTCAGGGATCTGGACGTATCAAGCTGCAAGACGGCTCTTACATCCGGCTGGGGTATCGGGCTTCTAATGGGTTTCGTTATCGGTCTGTTGGCGCAGAGCTTGTGCGGCGCGGAATTTACCAAAACCATCAGGTCTCGGCCAAGGTCATTGCCAATTGGGTGCGCCGCAACGGAGTCGCGGGCGAGGAACTCTTGCGCCACAATCCGGGGTATGTGTTCTTTCGCGTGATCCGCAATGTGCCGGCCAGCAAAGGGCCGTTGGGCGCGATGAACCGTCCATTGACGACGTTAAGGTCGGCTGCGGTTGACCCGCGCTATGTAAAGCTGGGCGCGCCGGTGTGGATTGAAAAACGTGGGGCAAATCCGCTGAACCAACTGTTCATCGCGCAGGATACGGGATCTGCGATCAAGGGCGCACAGCGGGCTGATATCTTCTTTGGAACCGGAGAAGACGCAGGTCTTGCCGCCGGACGCTTGCGTGATCCGGGACGAATGATAGTACTGCTGCCGATTCAGCGCGCTTATGCGCTGTTGCCCGAGACGGTGATGTGACCAAACGCAAGCTAAGTAAAGATGAACATGATCTGTGGCAGAAGGTGGCGAAAACCGCCGACCCGCTGCATGATTTGCGTCCGGTTCCTGCGGCCAAACCCGTTTTGCCCACGCCCATCAAGGTCTCGGATCCCGTCGCGCCTGCGACTTTGCCTAAGTTCAAGGTTGGCTCAAAGTCGCGCAACGCGGCTCCTGGCGACAATCTGGCCCCGACGCTGTCCGAGCGGCTTGCCGACGAGCCAGTGCGCATGGACCAAAAAGCCTTCCAACGCCTGAAACGCGGCCGTCTTTATCCCGAAGCTCGGATCGATTTGCACGGGATGACACTGGATCAGGCGCATCCTGCGTTAACGGGTTTTGTGATGCGGTGCTATGCAGAAGGCTGTCGGTTGGTTCTGGTTATCACCGGAAAGGGCAAATCCCGCGATGATGGAGGGCCGATTCCGGTTCGATTTGGCGTGCTGAAGCATCAGGTGCCCCAATGGCTGAAAATGGCACCGCTGGGCCAGGTTGTTTTGCAAGTCACCGAGGCGCATCAGAAACACGGCGGCTCGGGCGCCTATTACGTCTATCTCAGGCGTCTGAAGTAAGACGTGCCACCCCGCGCCATTGCGCGAGTGTCACCAGCGCAAAATAGGCCGCGACGCCAAAATACTGCGCCTCCAGCGCCAGCCCCAGATCGATCAGTGTGCCCGTCAATCCCGGCCCGATGGCCGACCCAAACACCATGGCCGCCGCTGCGATTGCTTTGATCGAACCGATGTGACGGGTGCCATAAACCTCGGTCCAGAACGCCGGAACCAAGGTCGAAGACGCGCCTGCCGTGATCCCAAAGAACAAAAGCCCCAGCCAGATCATGGGCAACCCTGACGCCAGCGCAAAGCAGACGAAGGCGATGCACATAGGCAGAACGTAGAGCGGCAACAAGCGCGTCACGCCAAACCGGTCCAGCGCCCAGCCGAACGTGGCCATCGACGCGACAGTCACCGCTGTAAAGAACGGAAAGCTCGAGACCAGCGACAGATGCGTCAGCCCTTTCATCTCGGCAAAGTGGACCTGATGAAAGAAAAACGCGGTGCCAAAGGCGGACAGCCCGACAATCGCAGGCATCAACAACCAGAACAGCCAGTGCCTCAACGCATCGCCGCGGGTCCAGTGCAAGCCCTTTAGCCCTGCGTTTTCAGACGACGCGGCCAATTCACCCGGGCTGCGTTCTGACTTTAGCAGATGGCGCAGCACAGGAATACCAAGCGCCGCGATGATCGCAGCGGCCACCCATAAAAGACGCCAGTCCAGCCACCCCATCAGCAGAACAAAACTAATGGGCAGGATCACTTCTGCGATGGAAAACCCAAAGGTGGCTGTCGCGATTGCCCGGCCCCGCATTTTGGCAAACCAGCGGCTCATGATGACGATGCCAAGGTGGCTCGACATGCCCTGCCCGGTAAACCGCAGCGCAAAAACCACCAGCGGCAACAAAGCGGCATAGGGGTTGGCCGCCATGAACAGGCAGGCTGCAACCGATCCGGTCAAGATCGCGGTTCCAAGTACTCGCGCTCTGAGCCTATCTGCAAGGGCTCCGGCCCAGACCATAACCACAGCCGACGCCGTGGTGCCCATGGCATAGATCGCGCCCCATTCGCCGTGAGACAGGCCAAACTCTGCGCGGATTTCGCCGGCAAAGATCGAGATGAAAAACGTCTGACCAAAGCCCGACATGAATGTTAAAAGCGCGCCAGCAGCAAGCCAGCGCGCGTTCTCGATCAGAAACCGGATAAATCCCATATTCTACAGAACATAGCGGGACACATCCGCCGATTTGGTCAATTCGCCCAGGTTTTTTTCAACAAACTCGGCGTTCACAGTAATGTCCTGCCCGCTTTGGTCCGGAGCGTTAAAGGACAGTTCTTCAAAGACCCGCTCCATAACAGTGTAAAGCCGCCGCGCACCGATGTTTTCCACGCTTTGGTTCACATCCGCCGCGATCTTTGCAAGCTCTGCAATGCCGTCGTCGGTAAAGGTCACCGTGACCTCCTCGGTCTTCATCAAGGCTGTGTATTGGCGTGTCAGCGCGTTGTCGGTTTCCGTGAGAATGCGGACAAAGTCGTCCTCGGTCAGCGCCCGCAGTTCGACGCGGATCGGCAAGCGACCCTGCAGTTCAGGCAACAGATCCGACGGTTTCGCGATATGGAAGGCGCCGGATGCAATAAACAGGATGTGGTCGGTTTTCACAGGCCCGTGCTTGGTGCTGACGGTGGTGCCTTCGATCAATGGCAGCAGGTCGCGCTGCACACCTTCGCGACTGACGTCACCGCCACGCGCGTCTGAGCGGGCGCAAACCTTGTCGATCTCGTCCAGAAAGACGATGCCGTTCTCCTCGACTGAACTCAGCGCCGTCTTGGTGACGGTTTCATCGTCCAGCAGTTTGTCGGCCTCTTCGCCGATCAGAACGTCATAGCTTTCGGCGACTGTCAGCTTTTTGCGCGTGGTGCGCCCGCCCATGGCTTTGCCGAAAATATCACCAAGGTTCATCATGCCCATTTGACTTCCAGGCTGACCCGGGATGTCGAACATGCCCCCCAAAGGGTTCGTTGTATCCGCGATTTCAAGTTCAATCATGGTGTCGTCAAGATCGCCCGCCAGCAGTTTTTTGCGGAACATCTCGCGGGTGCCTTCGCGTGCGTCTTCGCCTGCGATTGCGGTAATGACACGCTCTTCTGCGGCGGAACGCGCGTTGGCCTTCACCTCTTCGCGCATGTACTCGCGGGTCTGCAGGATGGCAGCGTCTACCAGATCGCGGACGATCTGCTCTACGTCGCGCCCGACATAGCCGACTTCGGTGAATTTGGTTGCCTCGACCTTAAGAAACGGCGCTTTTGCAAGCTTCGCCAATCTGCGAGAGATTTCGGTTTTGCCGACACCTGTTGGCCCGATCATCAGGATATTCTTTGGATAAACTTCGTCACGCAGGTCATCTGACAGCTGTTTGCGCCGCCAACGGTTGCGCAGCGCCACAGCAACGGCGCGCTTGGCGTCTTTTTGGCCAATGATAAAGCGATCCAGCTCAGAGACAATTTCGCGGGGAGTAAGGTCGGTCATCTTTGGTCCTTCGCCTTAAGCGCTGATCGTTTCGACCGTCAGGCGGCCATTTGTGTAAACGCAGATGTCTGCCGCGATCGCCATCGCGTCGCGAGCGATTTCTTCGGCGGATTTGTCGCTGTCCATCATGCCGCGCGCGGCCGCCAAGGCATAGTTGCCTCCCGATCCGATCGCGGTGACATCGTGCTCTGGTTCCAGAACATCGCCAGCCCCCGTGATGACAAAGAGGTCAGTCCCATCAGTCACAATCAACATTGCCTCAAGCTTTTGCAGATATTTGTCCGTGCGCCAATCCTTGGCCAGTTCCACCGACGCGCGCGCCAGCTGACCGGGGGTTGCCTCGAGCTTGGCCTCAAGACGTTCCAGAAGGGTAAAGGCATCCGCGGTCGAACCGGCAAACCCTGCCACAACCTCATGACCGCCCGGCTTCAGGCGACGCACCTTGCGTGCAGTGCCCTTGATGACGGTTTGCCCAAGACTGACCTGCCCGTCGCCCGCAATGACGACCTCGCCGCCTTTCTTGACGCCAATGATCGTGGTGCCGTGCCATCCGGGGAAAGTGTCATCTGCCATAGCTGCCTCCTGCATTCGGTGTTCTTATATGGGACGCCCCCCAAAAAGACACAAGCCCGCGGGCGAAATTGCACTGGAAATGCAGCGGCGTGGGCGAAATTCAAGCTATGCACGCGCTGCAATACGGGGCTGTCGAACTGGCATTTGTAAAGTTCACAAACTGCCTGTTATTTGCGCACAACAACCGACGTTGGGTCGGCTGTCCCATTAAAAGGAATACTGAAATGGCATCTATCGCTCTGACCGCACAAGCGCCTTTCAAGGCAGCTGGCCAACTCTTTGCATTTGTGGAAGCAGCATTTGCATCCATCAACGCACGCAACATCGCACGTCGTGACCAGCGTATCCTGTCGCAACTTAGCGACTCGCAGCTGGACGACATCGGCCTGACACGCGCCGACTTCTAAATCCTGTCAAAACACTCCCTGGAAAAGGCCGTCTGATACACTCAGGCGGTTTTTTCTTTTTGGGCGCTGCGCTAGGGTTTTGACAGCTTCCCAACGTGCAAAGTGACATGACCGCGCCGCGCATCACACGTTTCTATCTGACGCCACCGCGCATCAAGAAAGTGCGCGCTGGCAAAGACCGCTTCATAACGCGCCTCAGCCAGGTGTTGTGCGACGCAGGGTTTGAGATCGAGCTGCACGACACCAGATCCGCGCGCAGTCAGTACGAAGGCTATTCCATTTTCAGCATGGAGCCCCCGAACCCCGAACGCTCCGTGACTATCCGCGAGGCGTATCATCCCTCGTTTCACCGCATCGAAGTCCAGAAACAGCGTTGGCTTTGGGATGTGGCGCAAGCGCGGTTTGATCCTGCAAAGATAGATCAGGAGCGGGCCCAAAAATTCTATCGCCACTGGCAGGAACGGCTGTTTGGCGACGCGGCGCGCCATACCACGAATGACGGGTCTGTGTTGATTCCTTTGCAGGGCAAGTTGACCCAACACCGGCAGTTTCAAGCCTGCAGCCCGATCGACATGATATCGCACACGGCCGAACGATTTGCAGATCGCAGGGTATTGGTCACACGACATCCGCGCGAGATGTATTCACCTCGCGACATAGCGGCGCTGCAGGACTTGGCACGCCAGTTCCCCAATATCGACGTCTCAGACCGGCCTTCGTTTCAGATCGCGCGCACCTCCGATTTCGTGGTGACGCAGAATTCCTCAGTGGCCTTTTTCGCGAGCTTTTTTGGCAAACCATCCATTCTTTTTGGAAAGATCGATTTTCACCACATCGCGTTGGACGTCACGCAGATGCCGATACAGGACGCGTTTCAGCAGATCGAAGCTCACGCTCCGGACTACGCCGCCTATATCTGGTGGTTTTGGCAGAGACGGGCGATTAATCTGCGCAAGCGCTCGGCAGATGACCGGATCCGCGCGCGATTGCGGGCGCTTGGTTGGCCCCTCTAACGAAAAAAGCGCCCCGGAACCGGAGCGCTTTGATCAACTCTATGTGCCGTGGCTTAGATCGAGTCTTCGATCCAGCTTTGCAGCGCCGCTTTCGGGGCAGCGCCCGCGCGGTTGGAAATCACCTGACCATCTTTAAAGATGAACAACGCCGGAATGCCGCGCACGCCCATGGACGCTGCAGAATTCGGGTTGCTGTCGACATCGACCTTGGCGATTTTGATCTTGCCTTCCATCTCGGAAGACAGCTCTTCGAGAGCTGGACCAATTTGTTTACATGGGCCACACCACTCTGCCCAGAAATCGACGACGACTGGGATAGAGGAATTTTTGACTTCGGCGTCAAAAGTGGCATCGGTGACAGCAACGGTTGCCATAAGTTTCTCCTAACGGGGGGACTGAATTGGCTTAGAACCTAGGTACGAGATGCTGGGGCGTCAAGAAGCATGCGCCCTATGGAGTGCGGCGTTCACCAATTCTTGAGGCAAACGGACCAGTTCAGCGGTTTTCGTCCATAAAAGCGCCGTTTCGATGGTTTTGTCCGGATAGATCTGCGCCAGCGCATGTGCATAGGCCCCCATCTGGCGCAGCAGGCCTTCGGGGATCATCTCTGGCGATTTGGGTACCACCGCGTTGGTCTTGAAATCGATGGCCAGAACGCGGTCTTGTTCAACGATCAGCCGGTCGATTGTGCCGTGCAGACGGTCTTCGCCCAATTGTGCGGTTATGGAAACCTCTACCAGAGCATTCGGCGAAAACACCGGGGTCAGATGTTCGCTTTTCAGAACGCTGGATGCTTCGCTCAGCAGGGAGAGGTCGCCTGCGCCAGCTTCGGTCAGGTCCAGAATGTGGCGGGCTGCGCGCTCCCAGTCAGATGGGGGATGATTGGGCAGATGTTCCAGCAATGCGTGGATTGCCAGGCCCCTCGCCTTAGCGGCCTCCTCGTCCAAACCGGCCTCGCCGGGCAATGCCTTGGCACCCCCAAGATCAGAGGGGCTTAGGGTTCTGGATTCAGGCTCTGTATCAGGTGCATTTGTAGCAAATATAGTCTCTAACTCACCAGAAATGGGCTCTTTAGCATCGGGTTTGTCCTGCACATCTCCGCCCCAGTCGCCATGCGAATACTGCAGCCCCTGCCCGATCAAAAAGTCTTTTGGCACCGCACCGACAGAATTCATGCCCGCCTCGATGGTTTGATACCAAGTCTCGCCAGCCTTATCCAAATCACCTGCCGCCGCGACGATCAGCCATTTCTCGGCGCGGGTCATCGCGACATAGAGCAGACGTTGTCGTTCCTCCATCTGGCGATCAGCCAGCGCGTTGCGTTTGTCGGCCACCGTGTCCGGCATATCCGCGCTTGGTCCCGTCCAGAGTGGCACCCCATCTGCATCAAGGATCGCGGGCGCGCTGGGCCGCATGCGTTTGCCGGTGTCAGGCATGATGACAATCGGGGCTTCCAGCCCCTTGGACCCGTGCACTGTCATCACGCGGATGCGGTCTTCGGCCGAGTCCATCTGGCGTTTGATTTCCAGATCATCTGTCTCCATCCAGACCAGGAACCCCGTCAGGCTGGGCACGGATGAGCGCTCAAACGCCAACGCCTGACTGAGCAATGCGTTGATGCCATCCTCGGCCTCGGATCCAAGTCGCGACAACAGTTTGGCGCGCCCGTTATGGCGCGTCAGAATGCGTTCGATCAGGTCAAAAGGACGAAGAAAGTCGGTCTGGCTCATCAGATCGGCCAGCACGGACATGGTTTCTGGGTATTCCTCGCCCCGATCCCGCAGCGCCTGCCATAAAAGCGGCACGGTTCTGCGATGCGCGAGGTCAAACAGGCTTTGTTCTGACCAGCCAAACAACGGAGACCGCAGCACGGTGGCCAAAGACAGGCTGTCTTCGGGGGTCGACAGGAAGTTCAGCAGCGCCGCAAGATCACGGACCGCCAGTTCAGCGCCGACTTTCAGCCTGTCTGCGCCGGCAATCGGCAGATCAGCGGCTTTACAGGCGCGGATGATCTCTTGGAACAGGTCCGAGCGCCGCTGCACAAGGATCAAAAAGTCACCGGCTCGCACTTTGCGCTGCGAATAAACGCCGTCTGGTCCCTTTTTGTCTGGAATCGTCGCCCCGGTCGCGATCATGCGTTTGATTTGGTCCGCAATCATACGCGCAAGGTGCACGGTGTGGTGCATTTCGCTCAGGCGATCGACAGGATCGTACCAGTCGCCCTCTTCTGCCTTTGGCGTAGGCTCGATGACCGGCCACAAATCCACACGGCCGGGCAGATCGCTGTTGAATGCGATGTGGTGTTCGAAATCCGTGTCCGGACGCAGTTTGAAACAGGCATCCACCACACGCAAAATCGCATCCGAGGACCGGAAAGAATATTCCAGCTCCAGCGGTTGCAGCGGCGTTTGTGATCCATCCAGTCGGGCCGCGAACTCGTCGCGCATGCGATCAAACTCGGCCGGATCCGCGCCCTGAAAAGAATAGATCGATTGCTTTTTGTCACCGACGACAAAGATCGTACGCGGATGCTCGTCATCATGCGCGCCCTCGCCCGACGTGAATTCCTGCGCCAGCCGTTCAATCACCTGCCACTGTTCGGGGCTGGTATCTTGGGCTTCGTCCACCAAAATATGGTCAATCCCGCCGTCCAGACGATAGAGTACCCATGCCGCGACAGTGGGGTCATTCAACAGATCACGGGCGCGGATAATCAGATCATCAAAGTCCAACCACCCCAGAATCTGCTTTTGATTTTCGTAC
>NZ_CAXREH010000039.1:0-35059 GCF_964229375.1 Cognatishimia sp. | reverse complement strand
CCATCGTATTGGGGATCGGTATCAGGATCTGAAGGAACTGGGTCATGACGTCGACAACCCTGCATCTGTCTGACGCACAAGGAATTCTCAGCTATCAAGATGCTGGCGCGCCTGACAGCGCGCCCGGCATTCCGCTGGTCCTGTTGCACGGCGTGGGCATGCAGTCCGAGGCCTGGCGCCCGCAGATCGATGCGCTGTCAAAAACCCATCGTGTCCTCGCCCTGGACTTACCTGGTCATGGCGGCTCATCGGCACTGAAACCTGACGCGACACTCACGGATTATGTCGACTGGTTGCACGCTGCTCTGGATGCCCTTGGCCTTGCGAAAGTCAATCTGGCGGGCCACTCAATGGGCGCGCTGATTTCCGGTGGCTTTGCTGTCCTGCATCCAGATCGGCTGGCGCGCGTGGCCTTGTTGAACGGGGTTTTCCGCCGCAACGAAGATGCTCGCATCGCGGTAATCGAACGGGCAAAGCTCATCGGATCGGGGACTTTTGATCTGGAAACGCCGTTGAACCGTTGGTTCGGCCAAACTGCCATGGATCTGGCCGCCCGTGAACGCGTGTCGCAATGGCTGTCCGAGGTCAGCATCGCAGGATATGCCACAGCCTATGCTGCCTTTGCGCACGGCGATGCCGTCTTTGCCGATCGGTTTCACACAATAGACTGCCCCTTGCTGGCGCTGACCGGCGATGGCGACCTGAACTCCAACCCCGCCATGTCGCACGCGATGGCCGCCGCCGCCCCGCAAGGACGCGCCGTGATTATTGAGAACCACCGGCACATGGTGAACCTGACAGCGCCCGATCGGGTCAACGACGCCCTGCGCAACTGGCTGGGCACACCTCTTCATCAAAAGGACGTTCTATGATCCAGTTTGATCCGCAAATGCTGAATGACACACGTGCCTTGCGAAGCGCATTTGGCACATTTCTGACGGGTGTCACGGTCGTCACTACACGAGATGACGCGGGCACACCCCTGGGCTTTACCGCGAATTCCTTTGCCTCGGTGTCGCTGTCGCCGCCTATGGTTCTGGTGTGCCTGGCAAACTCGTCCAGCAACTATGACGTCTTTGCCAATACAGACAAATTCGCCGTCAACATCCTCTCTGAAGCACAGATCGACGTGTCAAACACCTTTGCACGTCCCGTCGATGATCGCTTCGCAACCGTAGACTGGCAGGACGGGCCGCATGGGTCGCCTATTCTGGACGGGGTTTCGGCATGGGTAGACTGCGAGATGCATAAAACCGTCGACGCCGGGGATCACATCATCTTGATCGGCGAGGTCAAAGCCTTTGATCACAACTCTACACCGGGTCTGGGCTATGCGCGTGGCGCCTATGTCACCCCGGCTGCCGAAGCCGAAGCACTGAAAAAACGCTCGGACATGGCGGTCTCTGCTGTGATCAAAAAAGACGGCAAGGTGCTGCTGGTCAGTGACCCACATGGTCACCTGACACTGCCTGCCACGGACGATGTAGCAGACGGGCCGCATGAGGCACTGAAGCGCCTTATTGCTGACGTCGGTGTCGCGGCCGAGCCGGGCTTTATTTACTCTGTCTATGACGACGCAGCCCTTGGGCGACAGCATATCGCCTTTCTGTGCAGCGCGACGGGATCGGACTCGGCCAAAGGGGTCTTTACCGAAATCACGGAAAGCACCCTTGTGGACATCGCGGACCCCGCGGCCTGCACCATGCTAGAGCGTTTTGCCGAAGAGCACCGCATCGGGAATTTCGGCGTGTACTATGGAAATGAAGTAGACGGCGACGTGACGCCAATTGACGGAAAGGGTGCTTAAGATGAAGTTTTCTCTTTTTGCGCATATGGAGCGCATTGATCCGGAACAGGATCAAAAACAGCTGTACGACGAATTTGTTCAGCTTTGCAAAATAGCCGATGACGGCGGCATGCACGCGGTTTGGACAGGGGAACATCACGGGATGGATTTCACCATCGCCCCGAACCCCTTCATCAATCTGGTCGACATTGCGCGCCAAACAAAGAACGTCCGCCTTGGCACCGGCACGGTCATCGCGCCCTTCTGGCATCCGATCAAGCTGGCGGGCGAGGCAGCGATGACCGACCTTATTACCGACGGACGCCTGGATCTGGGCATCGCACGTGGGGCCTACACCTTTGAATATGATCGTGTGCTTCCAGGCCTTGATGCATGGGACGCTGGCCTGCGTATGCGCGAGCTGGTTGGGGCAGTTAAGGGGCTTTGGCAGGGCGACTATGCCCATGACGGAGAGTTTCACACATTCCCCAAGACGACATCTTCGCCAAAACCATTGCAGGAAAACGGCCCCCCGATCTGGATCGCCGCGCGCGACCCCAACAGTCATGAATTCGCGGTCAGCAACGGCTGTAATGTGCAAGTGACGCCGCTTTGGAACGGAGACGACGAAGTCGCGGACCTGATGTCCAAATTCAAAGACGCCTGCACCAAATTCCCCGAGATCCCAAGGCCCAAGATCATGTTGCTGCGTCACACCTACGTCGCAGAAGACGCCGCGGACGCCAAACAAGCAGCTAAGGAATTAAACCGGTTCTATTGCTATTTCGGTGCCTGGTTCATGAACAAACGCGATGTCTCGCAGGGCCTGATTGACCCGCTATCAGACGACGAGATCGCAGCGCACCCCTTCTATACGCCTGAAAACATGGAACGCGATCTGGTGATCGGAACCGCTGACCGGGTGATTGAACGTCTGCGCACCAGTCAGGCGCTTGGCTATGATGAATATTCGTTCTGGATCGACAGCAGCATGCCCTTCGAACGCAAGAAAGCCTCGCTTGAGAGGTTTATCAAAGACGTCATGCCAACCTTCCAATAAGGGATCAAAAGATGCAGCAATTTCAACAGTATATTGACGGTACATTTTGCGATGCGTCGGCCCAGTTTGACAGTCTGGATCCAGCAACGGGCCAGCCTTGGGCCAAAATGCCCAGCGCAACCCCGGCAGACGTAAACCGCGCCGTCGATGCTGCGGAACAGGCATTTCTGGCGCCCGATTGGGCCGGCCTGACCGCCACGGCACGGGGCAAACTCTTGTTGCGTCTGGCCGATCTGATCGCGGAGCACGCGCCAAAGCTTGCAGAACTTGAAACCCGCGACACCGGCAAAATCATCCGCGAAACCTCGGCGCAGATTGCCTATGTCGCGGAATACTATCGCTATTATGCGGGGCTGGCGGACAAGATCGAAGGATCACATCTGCCGATCGACAAACCCGACATGGATGTCTGGCTGCGCCGTGAGCCGGTTGGCGTTGTGGCGGCCGTCGTGCCGTGGAACTCGCAATTGTTCCTGTCCGCCGTGAAAATTGGCCCAGCCCTGGCGGCAGGATGCACGGTTGTGTTGAAAGCCTCTGAAGAGGGCCCTGCACCGATGCTGGAATTCGCGCGGATCTTTGACAAAGCTGGGTTTCCCAAAGGTGTCCTGAACGTCATCACCGGCGGCCCCGAGACAGGAGCCACCCTAACGACACATCCCAAAGTGGCGCATGTGGCCTTTACCGGCGGGCCAGAAACAGCCCGCCATATCGTGCGCAATTCTGCTGAGAATCTGGCGTCAACGTCGCTGGAACTGGGCGGGAAGTCTCCGTTCATCGTGTTTGAGGACGCCGACATCGAAAGCGCCGTGAATGCCCAAATCTCGGGCGTCTTTGCGGCCACGGGCCAAAGCTGCGTTTCGGGCTCGCGGCTGGTAGTCCAGTCCTCGATCAAGGACGCCTTCCTCGCCCGCCTGAAAGAAAAAGCCGAAGCCATCGTGATCGGAGCCCCCGACGATATGGCGACCGAGGTCGGGCCATTGTGTACCGAACGCCAACGTCAGACCGCAGTGGATTTGATCGCACGCTCTGTTGCGCAAGGGGCCGAAGTGATCACCGGTGGCACGCCGATTGAGCGCGACGGTTTCTATTTTCCACCGACCATTCTGGACTGTTCAAACGCGCATGATGCCGACAGCCTGAGCCACGAGTTCTTTGGGCCCGTTTTGTCTGTGGTGACATTCGACACCGAGGATGAGGCCATTGCCATCGCCAACGACACCAAGTTCGGCTTGGCCTCTGGTGTGTTCACCCAAAATCTGACGCGCGCCCATCGCATGATCCGTGCCATCCGCGCAGGAATTGTTTGGGTGAATACCTATCGCGCTGTCAGCCCGATTGCGCCGTTTGGCGGGCATGGGCTGTCGGGACATGGTCGCGAAGGGGGGCTTCAGGCGGCTCTGGATTACACAAAGGTAAAGGCGGTGTGGCTGCGCACCAGCGACGAACCGATCCCTGATCCTTTCATCATGCGGTAATGGCCGCGCGACAATCTCAACCAAAGAAAGGCGGCCCAAAGGCCGCCTTTCAGTTTTTAGGAAAGACCGCGATTATTTGGCTTCACGGCGGGTTACATTCACAGTTGGCAGCGCTGCGCCGGTTGGCTTCAGCTCGCCGTTGCCTGTGATTGTGTCAGACGCGAGGATCTTGATCGCGAATGGCGCTGGGTCTGGGTCATTCGCAGGCTCAACCGAAATCACCGCGATGAAGTTGCCGTTGTCCAGCTCCAGAGGCATGCCGTTCACGAAATCCTGACCAGGTGCAGGAGGGAACATCTCTGGTTTGTCACCAGCATAGGCGCCCGCACCGTCGTCATCTGCGCCGTTTGGATCGTGGAAGATGCCAGTAGAAATTGGCTTGCCCATTCCTGTGTCGACAACCCAGCCTTCATAGTTCCAGCCAGCTGGCAGTTCAGGCAGATCCAAGGCCGCGCCTTCGCCGTCAAAGAACCAAATGCCCTGGTTGGCTTCCCCACCTGTTGGGGCCGCCAGAATGAAAGAGCCGCCAACACCGTCAAAATCGGTCGCAATCGCTGCTGGGTGGTCGACTGTGGCCGCCGCAGAGTTGCCTTCATAGCCGCCCGCAACGATGTGCACAGCGCTTGGGCCTGCATCGGTGTCGCCATTTGGCTCGATGGTCAGAACATAGGCGCTGGCGTTTTTATGTGCCGCGCTGACCCGAGAGAAGAACGCGTCGGTCTTGCCGATGGTGCCGGTTTTCTCGCCCGCAGCGTTCACTTCGATCACGTAACCTTTTGACGTGATATTCCAGCGGCCGGTTGAAACTGCTTCACCATCAATGATGGACCAGCCTTCATAGTGCAGGCCATTCAGCGGCTCTAGGCCAGCGGCGCTTTGCTTCAGGTCGATCTGTGCGTAAGCGGCAGTCGCCATCAGGGTTCCCAGTGCGGATGCTGCGATAATACGTTGAAATTTCATAATCTTCTCCATCTTCGTCTTGTGGCGTTACGCCTCGTGTTTCCTCGATCCATTCGAGTTGAGATGAAGTTAGAAACGGATTTCGGCCCAAACAATGAACCACTGGGAATATGTCACGACTCTCCGTGACACGTGAGAAAATTTGGAATTTGTGTGAGGAGTCTCACGAAGATTCTCGCGAGTCAGAGAGGAAGGTTACACTTTGTGTCGATCGCCTCTCGGTTGCGTGACACAGGCGGACCTCAGACTCTTTTGTTCGTGAGCAGGCGCTTTGACGCGCCAGCGCACAGATTACCGGAATCGCCTATTCGGCCGGGGTACGCCCCAGCGTCACAACGTTTTCGCCTTCGGGTGCCAATTCCTCAAAGTCGAAATTATCCAGTTTATGCGCCCGTTTGCTGGCGCGCGAGCTGGCGGTCAGGATACCGGCAACGTCTTCGCCCGCCTGACGCAGGTGGGTTTCCAGCTTGCCCGCGCGCTCGCCCACGATCTCGACGTCGCGGTGAAGGTTCTTCAGCGCTTTGCGGATTTCACCCGCCTGCTCGCGCATACGCGCGTCTTTCAGAATGGCACGCATGGTGTTCAGCGTGGCCATGCAAGTTGTCGGGGACACGATCCAGACCCGGGAATCAAACCCTTCGCGGACCAGATCCGGGAACTTGGCATGCAGCTCGGCATAGATGGCCTCAGAAGGCAGGAACATCAGCGCACCATCCGCGGTTTCGCCTTCGATCACGTATTTCTCGGCGATATCTTTGATGTGCTTGCGAACGGATGTTTTGAACATCTGGATCCCGGCCTTCAACTCGGCCTCAGTTGTCGACGCCAGCATCGCCTCATAAGCCTCAAGCGGGAACTTGCTGTCGATCACAATCGGCCCCGGCGGGTTGGGCAGATGGATCAGACAATCCGCGCGTTTGCCGTTGCTGAGGGTCACTTGCAGGGCATAGCTGTCAGTGGGCAGGGCCTTGCCAACGATATCGTTCAACTGAATTTCGCCAAAGGCCCCACGGGTCTGCTTGTTGCTGAGGATATCCTGCAGGCTAAGCACATCGCCCGAAAGTTTGGTGATATTCTCTTGCGCCTTATCAATCGTTGCCAAGCGCTCTTGCAGCTGCGTCAACGAGGTTGCGGTCTGCTTGGCGTTCCCCATCAGGCTTTGGTTCAGCTTTTCCTGCAGATCCGCCAGCGACTGGTTCGTGCGCAATTGCATGTTGGCTAGGTTTTCCTGCAACTTCAGTTGCTGCGCGCCCAGATTGTCGGCCATTTGCTGCTGCATCTTGGCCAGGTTCTCTCCGGTTCCGCGCTGCACTTTGGCGAGGTTCTCATGCATATTGATCTGCACTTCCCCCAAACGTTGCTCAACCAAGGTGCCGATCTGACCCTGCGACTGCGCCAGAGCCGCCATGTTGCCATCAAGCTGCGCCTGCCCGGTCGCCAGCTGGTCTACGCGATGCGCCATCATCGCCACTTGGTCCGCCGATCGGGACGATGCCCGCAGAACCGACCACAGCATCATCAGGATGACCGCCAGAATGACTCCGCCGATAAGAACATAGGTTTGCAGTTGGGGATCAGAAAAATCCATCAGGTCCGTCCAAACAGCCGCTCGATGTCGGCCAGTTTCAATTCCACATAAGTTGGTCGGCCATGGTTACATTGGCCAGAGTGAGGCGTGGCCTCCATCTCGCGCAGCAGAGCGTTCATTTCCTCGCCACGCATCCGCCGCCCGGACCGGATCGATCCATGACAGGCGACGCGGCTTAGAATGGCTTCGATCTTGGCCTGAACCAACAGGCTTTCACCCTGATCGTCCAGCTCATCCAAAATATCCAGTACCATCGCCCGCGCATTCACCTCGCCCAAAATCGCCGGAGTTTCGCGCACAGCAACCGCAGACCCGCCAAAAGGTTCCAGCGTCAGACCGAACTTTGAAAGCTCATCCGCCACGGCTAGAATGCGGGCGCAATCGCCCTCGGACAGATCAATGATCTCCGGAATAAGCAGCGCCTGCGCCGCGACACCGTTTTCAGCCATCTGCGTTTTGAGCTTTTCGTAGACAAGCCGTTCATGCGCTGCGTGCTGATCCACGATCACCATACCATCCGCAGTCTGCGCGATGATATAGTTCTCGTGCACCTGTCCGCGCGCAGCCCCCAAAGGGTGCGACTCAATCGACGGTTCGGGGCCTTCGGGCGCCATCTGCACTGGCTCGACCCGACCGGCCACAGGCGCATCCATCAGCGTTGCACCGGGCGCGGCGTCCCATGCCGCAGGCGCCTCGGCCAGCCCCGGTGCCTGCGCCTGATAGGCTGCCGTGCGCGCACCAAGCGACGGGCGATCCATTTGATACACGCGTGCGCCCGTGGGTTCTGGCCGCATCGCGCCAAGCGTCGCGCCAGCAACCGTCGTCGACGCCCTGTGCCCGGCTTCGGCCAGCGCATGTCGCAAGGCCGAGACGATCAACCCGCGCGCCAAACCGGGATCGCGGAATCGCACCTCGGATTTTGCGGGATGAACGTTCACATCCACCAGTTGGGGATCACAATCGATGAACATTGCCGCGGCCGGATGCCGATCCCTGCTCAAGAAATCAAAATAGGCCCCGCGCAAGGCTCCGACCAGCAGCTTGTCTTTCACTGGACGACCATTCACGAACAGATACTGCGCAACGGCAGAGCCGCGGGAATAGGTTGGCAACGCCGCATAGCCAATCAAACGAAGCCCTTCGCGTTCCGCATCAATCCGAAGGGCGTTTTCGGCGAACTCTGCCCCCAAAATGCGGGCCAGTCGCCCATGCAACGCATCAAACAGATCGCCATTTTCCGGATCCGCGCGGAAACTGACGCGGCCGTCGCCTCCGCCCGTCACATCGCGCAGGGTGAAGCCGACGAATGGCTCGGCCATCGCCAGACGTTTGACGACATCGCCGATGGCCTGGGATTCCGCGCGATCAGACCGCATGAACTTCAGCCGCGCTGGGGTCGCATAAAACAGATCCCGCAGCTCGACGATTGTGCCGCCGCTCAGCGCCGCTGGTTTGACGGCGGACATCTCGCCCCCCGCGACCGCAATCGAGAAGGCGGCCTCGCCCGCAACGCGCGAGGTAATTGTCAAACGGCCTACAGCGCCCAAGGACGGCAGCGCCTCGCCGCGAAAGCCAAAGGTGTGAATATCCAGCAGGTCCGAGCCATCAATCTTGGACGTTGCATGGCGGCTCATGGCCAAGGGCAACTGCGCTTCGGCTATGCCACAGCCATCGTCCGTCACCCGGATCAAGGTTTTGCCGCCATCGGCAATCGCCACCTCGATGCGGCGCGCGCCTGCATCAATAGCGTTCTCCACCAGCTCTTTCACCGCAGAAGCCGGACGCTCTACGACCTCACCGGCGGCAATCCGGTTGATCGCGCCGTCGTCCAATTGTCGAATAATCGGGAGATTTTCGCTTATTTTGCGGTCATCTTGAAGCATACCGCGAAATCTAGCACGCCAAGCGGCGATTCTGCCAGCCCTTCCGGACTAAACACTGGGCGCGGAAGAGCGCGTCCTGCAGGGGCCGAAAACCGCTGCAAAAGCCAGCAAAACCCCAGATACCGTGGCGATCATACCCGCCGCTGACACCGCGTGAACAGCGCCAAACCACAATGGGCCATAGCCTGCAAAGACATATCCCAGAACAGCCGACAGCACCGCAAAGGCAACGCTCCATGCGATCTGCACTTCCAGCCGATTGGTCATCATGCGCGCCGCCGCAGGGGGGCAGATGAACATCGCGATCACGATAATGGACCCCACCGCGTCAAAGGCCGCAACAGCCGCCATCGCCGAGACCACGACCAGTCCCAATCCCAGCGCACCGGTGCGCACACCCACGGCTTCGGCGAAGCCGGGATCAAAGGTCGAAATTTTGAGGGGCCGCCACAAGACCCATATGAAAACAACCACGACGACCAAGGTCAAAGCCATTCGCGAAACCTCGTCAGGAAGACCCGCAAGCGCCGTAAGATCCAGCAAACTCGACCACCCGGTCGCGTCCAGCCAAATGAGGCTTTCCAGATTTCCAAACAGCGCGTGCTCGACATCCAGATGCACAGACGACGTGTCGCTTTGTTCCAGCAACAGAACACCCCCCGCAAACATGGCGGTAAAGACAACGCCCATCGCAGCCCCCGGCTCGATGCGCCCCAATCGCCGTATGCCCTCGATCAACCCGACAGCCACCAGCGCGGCGACAGCTGCGCCAATCATCATCGGCCAGGCCGAGACGACTCCGGTCACCAGAAAGGCCACGACAATACCGGGTAAGACAACGTGGCTTATTGCGTCGCCGATCAGGGCCTGACGGCGCAGCACAAGGAAATTCCCTGGCAGCGCACAGGCCACGGCCGCGAGCACGCCGATCACCAAGGGTGGGAGGCTGAGGGGAACAAATTCAGCGCCGCTCATGTCAGGCCCTCGGGCGCACCAAGCTTGGCGTCAACGTCGGCGATCTGATCGGCTGTCAGCACCGTTTCAAGCGCGCGCAACCCGTCATAGAGCGCCGCCGCGCCTTCTAGCGCCTGATCCGCGCGCACGATTTCCCACCGTTTTTCATCCAGCAAAGACTTTGCCGCCCGCGCGCGTCCATCATCTGTGACCACGCCATCCGCCGCGATCAGACCCTGCCGACGCAGAATGCGCATGGTGTATCGCTCGTAGATCGGTTGCCCCTGCGCCATCGCCAACAACCCTTGCCTCAAATGCACCCGCGCCTGAAATCTGCGGTGTCGCAGAACAGCCGCCAGAACGCCTCTGTTGGGTGCCAGCAAAAGGGACAGTGCAAACCCAGCAAAGCTGACCAGCACAATAATGGGGCCGGTGGGCACCGCTGGCACAACCGCGGACCACGCCGCGCCGATATAGGCCGCCAATCCGCCCGCCGCGCCGGAAATGATGACCATTGCATCCGTTCGGTCTGTCCAGAAACGCGCCGTAACGGGAGGGATAATCAGCATGGCAACGATCAGAATGAGGCCCACGATCTTTAGTCCGATCACGGTCACCGCCATGGCCAGCCCCATGATGGCCAGATCGATGCGCGCAACGTTGTGCCCTGTCGCGGCCGCGTATTCGGGGTCAAAGGAGACCAAAGTCATAGGCCTGCGCAACGCAACCACCAATGCCAGAGTGACAGCCCCACCAAGCGCGATCACCATGGCTTCGTTCCAGAGCATCCCGGCGGTCGAGCCCAGTAAGAACCCTTCAAGGCCAGCCTGACGCCCCGACGACATTGTCTGAATAACTGTCAGAAGCACGATGCCAAGCCCAAAAAACACCGACAAAATAGCCCCGATCGCCGCGTCTTCGGCCAGACGGGTGCGCCGGGTCAGCCAATTGACACACAACAGCCCGATCCAGGCCGAAACAGCAGAGCCAAGCAGCAACCCCAAAAGATTGCGCCCGTCGCCCCCCAACGTCACCATGATCATACAGGCCAGCCCGACGCCCGGCAAAGTGGCGTGGCTGATCGCATCGCTGACCAATGCCCGTTTCCGCAGAAACAAAAACGTGCCGGTCACGCCTGCCGCGATACCAAGGCAGGCCGCACCGATCATCACAAGCGTGGCGTTATAGCCAAGCTGAAGCGACACCGCCTGCCAGAACATCAGCCCGCAGCCAGTTCCAGCTGGTCAATCTGCGCCATCGCCAAACGGCCGCCATAGGTTTGATTCAGGTTTTCCGCGGTAAATGTCGACTCGACCGGACCTTCGGCCACTTTACGCGTGTTGATCAGGAAGATGTCGTCAAAATACTCCGCCACCGTCGCCAGATCGTGGTGCACTGCAACCACGGTTTTGCCCTCGGCCCGCAAGGATTTCAGAACCGAAATGATCGCCCGTTCGGTCGCGGCATCGACGCCGGCGAAAGGCTCGTCCAGCATGTAGAGATCCGCGCTCTGCGCCAACGCGCGCGCCAGAAATACGCGCTGTTGCTGCCCGCCAGACAGTTGGCCGATCTGACGCTCGGCAAAGTCGCGCATGCCGACACGATCCAGACATTCCATCGCCCGCGCCTGATGCCGTGCGCGAACGCGTCCCAGCAGGCCAAGCTCGCGTTGCAGACCCATAAGGACCACATCAATCACACGGGTAGGAAAATCCCAATCCACCGAGGCCCGTTGCGGCACATAGGCGATCCGGTGGCGCTGTGTTTTCAGCGGTTGGCCATAAACCAATGCCTTGCCAGCCAGTGGTGAAATGATGCCCAAAGCAGCCTTTAGCAGAGTCGATTTTCCGGCACCGTTTGGACCGACAATCGCGGTCATGCGGCCCTGCGTCAGCGTCATGTCGACGGAAAAAACCGCGGGCTTTTCGCCATAGGACACCGTCAATCCACGCACGGTCAAAGGCTTGCTCGCAAGATCCTCGGAAGCCGTCTTTCCATCCACAGAGGCCAACGCCATCACCATCTTTACGACCCCGCGCTCAGTTTGTTGTTCAACCCGCGCTCCGGAGCCGAGCCGCCCAGCGCATTGGTAATCACCGTCGCGTTGTGGTCGATCATGCCGATATAAGTGCCCTCATATGTGCCGTCGGCCCCCATCGCATCCGAATACAGCTCTCCGCCGATAGACACGGTGTGACCCTTGGCAGCAGCCCCTTCGATCACCGCGCGCATGGATCTGTCCGACACTGAGGTCTCGACAAAGACGGCGCGAATGTCGCGGGTGACCAAAAGATCTACCAATTGAGAAATCCGGTTCAATCCGGCCTCGGATTCGGTGGAAATGCCCTGAATGCCCAAGACGTCAAACCCGAAAGCGTCGCCAAAGTATCCAAAGGCATCATGCGCCGACAACAGCACCCGAGAGGTTTCAGGTACGGTCGCCAAGGATGCTGACGCGTAGTCACTCAGCCGCGCGATCTGTTCCAGATGGACAGCAGCGTTGGCGGCGAACAGATCTGCATGCTCTGGCTGTGTGGCGGTCAAAGCATCCTGAACCTGCACCACGATGCGCGCCCACAGATCAGGGTCCATCCAAACATGCGGGTCAAATTTGTTGTCATAGTCGTCATGCCCACGCAGCAAAGACGTATCCAGACCGGCAGCCACTTCGACCACGTTCCGCTTTTCTGCGAGGTCAGCGAAGAAAGCCTCCATCTGGGCTTCAAGATACAGCCCGTGCCACAGCACAAGATCAGCGCGAGTCATGGCGACGATGTCGGTCCGGGTTTGGCGATAGGCATGCGGGTCTACGCCCGGCCCCATCAGGCCCTGTACTTCGACCAGATCCCCCCCGACCTGCCGCGCAGCATCGGCGATCATGCCAGTGGTCGCGACCACTTTGATCGGGTCAGCCGCAAAAGCAGGCATGGCGATAAGGGCGAGAGCCGCAGACAAAAATGTACGCCGGAAGAATCGCATAGGGGTTCCTTTGAATTCAAATTGAATATGAGAACCATTCTCATCTTTGTCAATGCTATTGCGAATTATTCGCAACACACATCGCACAAATGCGTGTTCACAAATATTTTGACTTTATGGTCAAATAAGAAGCTGTCATTGGCTTCCCCTGACTTGAACTCTCAAACATCACATGAGAGTTTGCAGGGTAATTTACGAAGGACGAGTCATGGAATCTACGACCATCGAGACCGCGACCCACCAGTTGCCGCAGGCGATCGAGCCGCGCAATCCGGGTATGGAACTGGATTTGGACTGGGTACGGACAGTACAGGCCAATACCTCGGCGATTGAACGCCGCGCCGCCACTTTGCCTGGCCGGCGCTCTATAAAGAAAGATTTTCAGGCCGCGTGGCTGTGCCGCGCCGTGTCTTTGATCGATCTGACCACCCTGTCTGGCGACGATACCGAAGGCCGCGTCAAGCGCCTGTGCGCGAAAGCCAAACAGCCCGTCAGCCCGGCACTTTTGGATCAATTGGGTCTGCCTGATCTGACCACAGGTGCCGTCTGTGTGTATCACGACATGAGTGAAACAGCCGTGCGCGCTCTGGAAGGCACCGGCATGCCGGTGGCGGCGGTATCCACTGGCTTTCCCGCGGGCCTCTCGCCGTTCCATCTGCGGGTCGAGGAAATCCGCCAGTCGGTCGCCGCGGGCGCCGAGGAGATCGATATCGTTATCACCCGCCGTCACGTCCTGCAGGGCAACTGGCAGGCGCTTTATGACGAGATGAAAGCCTTCCGTGAGGCTTGCGGCGACGCGCACGTTAAAGCGATCCTCGCAACCGGAGAGCTTGGCACATTGCGCAACGTCGCACGTGCGTCGCTGGTTTGCATGATGGCTGGGGCCGATTTCATCAAGACCTCGACCGGCAAGGAAAGCGTCAATGCCACCCTGCCCGTGTCGCTGACAATGATCCGCGCGATCCGCGATTACTATGACCGCACCGGCTATCGCGTCGGCTATAAGCCAGCGGGCGGCATTTCGAAGGCCAAGGACGCCTTGGTCTATCTGGCGCTGATGAAAGACGAGTTGGGCGACCGCTGGCTTGAACCAGACCTGTTCCGGTTTGGCGCGTCATCACTGTTGGGTGACATTGAACGTCAGCTCGAACACCACCTGACCGGCGCGTATTCTGCCGGCTACCGCCACGCAATGGGATAACGCCCGACCAGGGTTTCCAAGAAATTCCGCACCGCGATCTGCCACAGAACGCGTGTCCGACCGGATCACAGGAAAGAACACACATATGACCGTAAAAGAGATCTTTGAGAGCATGGATTACGGCCCCGCCCCAGAAAGCGCAGGCGACGCTCTGGCGTGGCTCGTGGACCAGGGCGCATCCTTCGGCCATTTCATCAACGGCGAGTTCACTGAACCCAAAGCTGATTTTCAAACCAAAAACCCTGCAACGGGCGAAGTCCTTGCCGACCTGAGCCAAGCCAGCGCAGACGACGTCGACGCAGCGGTCTCTGCCGCGCGGGCGGCCTTCCCGGAATGGTCCGGTATGTCCAGCCACCACCGTGCGCGCTATCTCTATGCCATTGCGCGCCTGCTGCAAAAACACAGCCGCCTGTTCGCGGTTCTGGAAACACTGGACAACGGCAAACCGATCCGCGAAAGCCGCGATATCGATATCCCGCTGGTGCAGCGTCACTTCTATTATCACGCAGGTATGGCGCAGCTGATGGCGTCCGAGCTGCCAGACCGCGAGGCCCTTGGGGTCTGCGGGCAGATCATCCCGTGGAACTTCCCGCTGTTGATGCTGGCGTGGAAAGTGGCGCCTGCTTTGGCGATGGGCAACACTGTTGTGCTGAAGCCTGCCGAATACACGTCGCTGACGGCGATCCTGTTTGCGGACATCTGCCGCCAAGCGGGTCTGCCAAAAGGTGTCGTGAACATCGTAACAGGCGATGGCGCGGTTGGGGAACAGATCGTCGGGCACGACGACATAAACAAAATCGCATTTACCGGATCGACCTCTGTCGGCCGCAGAATCCGCGAAGCCACCGCCGGCAGCGGCAAGGCACTGACCCTCGAGCTGGGCGGCAAGTCGCCCTATATCGTGTTTGACGATGCCGACATCGACAGCGCAATCGAAGGCCTTGTGGACGCAATCTGGTTCAATCAGGGCCAAGTGTGCTGTGCGGGATCGCGCCTGTTGGTGCAAGAGGGCATCGCAGACAAGTTCTACACCAAACTGAAAGCCCGCATGGCGACGCTGCGCATCGGCGATCCGCTGGACAAGTGCATTGATGTGGGGGCCATTGTCGATCCGGTTCAGCTGGATACGATTTCGTCGATGGTCTCGGCCAACACGGCAGGTGAAACCTATCACGCACCTTGCGATTTGCCCGAAGGCGGATGTTTCTATCCTCCAACCCTGATCACCGGGCTCGCATCGTCTGACTTGCTAATGCAGGAAGAGATCTTTGGGCCAGTGCTGTGTTCCATGACATTCCGCACGCCAGCCGAGGCAATCGAAATCGCCAACAACACGCGCTATGGCCTGGCCGCGACGCTTTGGACAGAGAACGTCAACCTTGCGCTGGACATCGCACCAAAGCTTGCCGCGGGCGTGGTTTGGGTCAACGCGACCAACCTGTTTGACGCGGCCGCCGGCTTTGGCGGGATCCGCGAGAGTGGCTTTGGCCGCGAAGGTGGCTGGGAAGGTCTGACCGCCTATACCAAGCCAAAAGCAGACGCGGCCGCGCTTGAGCGAATCGAAGCATTTGCAGGCGACGCGGCGGAATTGGGAAGCGTGGATCCTCTGGATCGCACACCCAAGCTCTATATCGGTGGTAAACAGGCACGTCCTGACGGCGGATATTCGCAGAACATCTATGGCCCCGACGGTCAACTGCTGGGGCAATCCCCAATCGCCAACCGCAAAGACGTCCGCAACGCGGTTGAAGCGGCGGCAAGCGCCAAAGCGTGGTCAAAAACCACGGGCCACCTGCGCGCACAGATCCTGTACTATATTGCAGAAAATCTGGCGGCCCGTTCCGATGAGTTCGCAGCCCGCATCGACGCACTGACTGGCGGCGACGGCGGCGCGGTGGAAGTGGACGTCACGATCTCGCGCCTGTTCACCTATGCGGCTTGGGCTGACAAATTTGACGGGCAGGCACATAACGTGCCGATCCGCGGTGTCGCGCTGGCGATGCGCGAACCGGTTGGTGTGATCGGCGCGATTTGCCCGGACGATACGCCTTTGCTGGGTCTGGTGTCCCTGATGGCTCCGGCCATCGCTATGGGCAACCGCGTGGTTCTTACAGCGTCTGAGGCCTTCCCACTGGTAGCGCTGGATTTCTATCAGATTCTGGAAACCTCTGATGTGCCTGCGGGCGTGGTGAACATTCTGACCGGGGCGCACGCTGAACTGGCAGGCACGCTGGCGGACCACCTGAACCTGGATGCGATCTGGAGCTTCTCGTCGTCGGATCTGTCCGGTGCAATCGAGGCCAAGAGCGCGGCGAACCTGAAGCGCACATGGGTCAACAACGGACAAGACCGTGACTGGATGGGCGACGCAGGTGAAGGACGCACATTCCTTGAGGCGGCCACCGAAGTTAAGAACATCTGGGTGCCTTACGGCGAATAAGCCCCCAGACAGTGCAAGACACAGAAAACCCGGCACAAGGCCGGGTTTTTTAATGCGCAGGACTGGTCACAAAAAAGCCCCGCCCAATCTCGGGGCGAGGCTCTATTACGAGTCGCTGATCGCTTAGCCCTGAGGCTGACCGACAATGACAAAGTGCAGATCTTCGGGGCGCATCAACCGTGCCGCGACGCGTTTGATGTCTTCAAGCGTCACCGCCCGAACCTTGTCGTTGCGCCCGGCGATATAGTCGATGCCCAGATCATCCATCTGCATTCCAACCAGAATGTTGGCAATCGCCGCATTGCCGTCAAAGCGCAGCGGGTAAGCACCTGTCAGATAGGCTTTGGCCGCCTCCAGCTCTTTCGGAGTTGGGCCTTCAGCGGCCATGCGCGCCCATTCCGCACGCACCACATCGACAGCCTGCATCACGCGATCATTGGCAGAGGCCACAGATCCCAGATACAGCTCGGCCTGATCCATCGAGATCAGATATGTCCCGATGCCATAGGTCAGGCCACGCTTTTCGCGGACTTCTTCCATCAGGCGATTGTCAAAACCACCGCTGCCCATGATCGTGTTCAGAATGAACGCCGCAAAGAAGTCAGGATCGTCGCGGGTGATCCCTTCGTGGCCAAACAGCGCCACAGATTGAGGGGTCGCAAAATCCACCACGGTCTGACCACCTGCCAGATTAAAGTCGGCAGGGCCCGCATAGGCGGCACCGGTTTCCGGCAGACCAGCCAGCAAGCTGTCCAACAGCGCGCCAAGCTCTTCGGCGGTGATGTCGCCAACCGCGGAAACATAAATGCGATCCAGCGCCAATGCACCCTGATGCGCAGCAACGATGTCATCGCGCGTCAGCGCCGACACGCTTTCTTCGGTGCCGTCCATTGACGATCCATAGGGGTGATCGCCAAACGCCAGCGCGTCAAACTTGGCCGACGCAATGCGGTTCGGGTCTTTTGCGTCCGAGCGAATGCCGGTCAGAACCTGCTCGCGCACACGGTCAATCGAGACCTGATCAAAGCGCGGCTCCACCACGGATTTGCGGAACAAGGCAATGGCCTCATCGCGGTTCTCGGTCAGGAACCTTGCCGACAACGCGATGGATTCATCAAAGGCGCGATAGCCAAACTGCGCGGCAAGCTCTTCGGTGGCGCGCGCAAAGTCACGTGCATCCATATCGCCTGTGCCTTCTTCGAGCAGACCAACCATCAGGTTGGTTGCACCGCGCTTGCCCGGCAGATCCAACGTCCCGCCGCCGCGAAACCGAAGCTCCAGCGCCACAAAGGGAATAGAGTGCTCTTCCACCAGCCAGGCCGTGATCCCGCCAGGGCTGACAACCTCTTGAATTTCAATCTCGGCGCGCGCAGGCAGCGCGGCAAAGACCATCATAAATCCCAATACAAAGCGGATCATTGGGTCACCTCCTCAACGGGCTTTCGCAACCAGCCGGTTACAGAGTTTTCTACTTTGAACACACGCGTTGCTGCCGCAACAATGTCGTCTCCAGTGATCGATTGCAGGATGTCGGGCCAGTCCTGAACGTCCTGAATGGTAAGCCCGCTGGTCAGCGCGCGCCCATAGCGGTTGCCAACTGCATCCGCATCATCCCGCGCATAGATTTGCGATGCACGCAGCTGCATTTTGATGCGGGCCAGATGGTCTTCGTCGACACCATCCTGAATGAACTGGCGCACCGAGGCATCCATGGCGTCTTCGGCCTCTTGCAGGCTGACCCCTTCGGACGGAACAATCACCAGTCCAAAGGTCGTGTCATCCAGTGAGGTGCCACCATAAAAGGCCGAGGCATAAACTGCCTGTTTGCTGCCAAATTGCAGATCACGTGGCAGAACCGCTGTCGGGCCATCACCCAGAATCGCGGCCAACAAGGTCAATGCCGCCGCTTCTTTCTGATCACCTGCATCGCGTTCCGGTGCCAGATAGGTCCGGGTCACATACTCCTGCGCAACCCGCGCATCGCGATAGACCATCCGGCGCTCGGACAGTTGCGGAGGCTCTTCGGTGCGCTGACGTGGTTTCAGATTAGGGTTCGCGGGGATAACACCATAGTATTTATCCGCAAGCGCGCGCACGTCCTCGGGCTGCACATCGCCCGCAACGATCAGGATCGCGTTGTTGGGGGCGTAATACTCTTTGTAAAAGGCCAGCGCGTCGTCCATGTCCAGCGTTTCCATCTCGTGACGCCAGCCAATGATAGGCACGCCATAGCGATGGTTCATATACTGCGCGGCCATGCGCTGTTCGCGAAACAGGGCACCGGCACTGTTTTCTGTGCGTTGGTTGCGCTCCTCGATGATAACGTCACGCTCTGTGATGATGTCATTTTCGGTCAGACGCAGATTGACCATGCGGTCACTTTCCATCTGCATCATCAACTCTAGCCGATCCGCCGCCACGCGCTGGAAATAGGCGGTATAGTCATAACTGGTAAAGGCATTGTCCTGCCCACCCTGCGCGGTGACAATTTCAGAGAACTCGCCCGGGGCCAGATTCTCTGTTTGCTTGAACATCAGATGTTCCAAGAAATGCGCGATGCCCGAGGTGCCCGCGGGTTCATCAGCAGACCCCGCCTTGTACCACACCATATGCATCACAACCGGGGCACGGTGATCTTCGACCACCACAACCTGCATTCCATTGTCTAGGGTGAAATCAGTCACCGCTTCCTGAGCGCGGGCCGGAAGCGCTGCCATTACGGTAAGCCCGGCCAGTAAGATCATGCGCCGCATGCGCTCTCTCCTCTGTCGTTTGAAGAGATAGTTACGCCGCAGACGGCATGCTTCAACCGGTTTTACGCGATTGTGAGCGAAGATTACTGAGGTGGGGTCGGTGCCGTCGGCGTTTTCACGCCTGCGCGACGCCAACGGGCCAGCTCGCGATACGCATTCAGATGAAAGCGGCTGTAGATCTCGTTGTAGCGATCGTTGGAGCCAAGGCGCCAGGACACAAAACGGTTAAACTGACCGCGAATGGCCTCGTCATCCTGAGCAAGCTGCGCGCGGATATTGGGGGACGTCCCATTGCGCGACGCATAGCTGACCAGAGCGCTGTCGGTTGCAGGAAACGACGTGCCCGACGCGGTGGTCACGCGGTTGCCACCCAAAGCTGCGGCCCCTTCGGCCAATGGATCAACGTCTGCAAGGTTCGTGCCACCCGGTGTCGGCTCTGGCAGGCTGGCATAGCTGCTTGGCGCGGACAGTTCTTTAGTCGGAAGAATCGCGAATTCGTCTGGACCTTCGTCGCCAGAAGACAGGACACGAATGCCCTTTTCATTGGCACATCCGGCCAAGACCAGAACCAAACCCAAGATGAGTGCGCGCGTACCGCCCATTCAAACGTCTCCTGTCGTTTCGCCTATGCTTAACGGATCGAGTCCGATCCGTCACGCCTGCTTTTGCGCACCGCCCCAAAAAGCCAAGCCGAGTGCGCCTGCGAACACAGAGATGTCTGCGACGTTAAAGGCATAAGGGTTATCAAAGCCACAGCAGCTCATGTTCAGAAAGTCTGCAACGGCCCCGTAAACAAAGCGATCCACCACATTGCCCAGCGCGCCGCCGATCAAAAGGCCAGCAGAGACCAGTCCTTTTAGTCCGGGGCGATCCCGCCAGATCCAATACAGCACAAAAAAGCAGATTGTCAGCGCAACAAAGATCAATGCCCAGCGTGCGACATCACTGTTGCCAGCCAACAGGCCAAAGTTCACGCCCGTGTTCCAGGCCATATGCAGATTAAGAAAGGGCGGCCAGACTTCGATGCGCGTGATGCGATCAAGGTCCAGCACATGAACCACATAGAATTTCGAGACCTGATCCAGCAGGAAGACCCAAAATCCGATCCAGAAAACCAGCCGCATGCGCCGCCCCTTAAATTTGCGTTCCGCCCTTAGTGGCGGAAGTGGCGCATACCTGTAAAGACCATTGCAAGCCCAGCTTCGTCAGCGGCGGCAATCACCTCATTGTCGCGCATGGATCCGCCGGGCTGAATGACACATGTGCCGCCCGCAGCAGCAGCCTCAAGCAGACCGTCTGCAAATGGGAAGAACGCGTCAGACGCAACCGCCGACCCTTTGGCCAGGCTTTCGTCCAGACCCAGTTCCGCTGCCATGCGCTCAGCCTTGGCCGCCGCAACATTCGCACTGTCCAGACGGCTCATCTGACCGGCCCCAACGCCAACGGTGGCGCCGTTTTTGACATAGACGATCGCGTTGGATTTCACATGTTTCGCGACCTTCCATGCAAATTGCAGGTCAGCCATCTGCTCGGCGCTTGGTGCCTTTTTGGTCACGACCTTCAGCTCGTCTTCGGCAACAGAGCCCACGTCTTTGTCCTGAACAAGCATACCGCCCGCGACCTGTTTATAGGCCATGATCGGTTTCTTCGGATCAGGCAGCCCGTCGGTCAGCAGCAGACGCAGGTTCTTTTTGGCGGCGAAGATCTTTTTCGCTTCGTCAGACGCGCCTGGCGCGATAACCACCTCGGTGAAAATCTCGACGATTTTGCTGGCGGTCTCTGCGTCCAGAGGTTGGTTCAACGCAACGATGCCGCCAAAAGCAGAGGTGCGGTCGCAGTCAAACGCCTTTTGATACGCTTCGACCAACGTGCCGCCTACAGCCACGCCACAGGGGTTCGCGTGTTTGATGATCGCACAGGCCGGACTATTCTCTGGCGCGAATTCTGCGACCAGCTCGAAGGCGGCGTCTGTGTCATTGATGTTGTTGTAAGACAGCTCTTTGCCCTGCAACTGCTGGGCTGTCGCCACACCGGGGCGACCCGACCCGTCTGTGTAGAACGCGGCTTTCTGGTGGCTGTTTTCACCATACCGCAGCGTCTGCACCAGCTCGCCTGCGACAGCGCGACGGCGTGGCGTTTCGTTGCCAATTGCATCTGCCATCCAATTGCTGACAGCCGCGTCATAGGCCCCAGTGCGCGCATAGGCGATCTGAGCAAGGGTTTTGCGGAACGCCAGTGTTGTTTGACCTGCGTTCGCGTCCAGCTCGGCCAGCAGACCGTCATAGTCCTGAACATCCACCACGACGGTCACATCACCGTGGTTCTTCGCCGCCGCGCGGATCATTGCAGGGCCGCCGATGTCGATGTTTTCGATGCAGGTCTCATAGTCGCCGCCTGCCGCGACCGTTGCTTCAAACGGGTAAAGGTTCACCACCAAAAGATCGATCGGCGCAATGCCATGTTCATCCATCGCGGCCACATGCTCGGCGTTTTCGCGCAAGGCCAACAGCCCGCCGTGCACTTTCGGGTGCAGTGTTTTCACACGCCCGTCCATCATTTCAGGAAATCCCGTGACCTCGGCCACGTCTTTGACCTGAAGACCCGCGTCGCGCAAAGCCTTGGCAGAGCCACCGGTCGACAAGAGTTCAACACCCCGATCACTCAGCGCCTTTCCGAGCTCGATCAGCCCCGTCTTGTCAGATACAGAAATCAGGGCGCGGCGGATCGGCGTCAGGTCGGTCATCGGTTTTGGGGTCCATTCAATGGGTCAGGTCAAGCTCTTCCCGGTGAAGATCCCTAATCGCCATTGCAGAGTCCTGCGCCTTGGCCAGAGACCACCGGATGCGCGTCGCATACTCCATCGCGACCCCAGATAAAACTATCTGTTTGGCCGCACGCGGCTTTAATCGGCCTTTTTCCAAGTAAACAGAGGGTTCCAGCGTCAGATGTGCCGCTGAATCATGCCTGAAGATCCAGATTTCGCCGCTTTTCAATGCAACCGAGACCGCAGACCCGCCCATATCGATTTCGGCATTGGCGTCCGGATGCAGATGGAATCGCGCTTGATAGGGGATGCCCTGCAACTTTTTCGCGTCCATCACCCGATCAAACTGGCGCTTGGAATTGTCCTCTAGCGCCAGCAGCAAGTCCTCACCGGCAAGACCGCGCCCGTCAAACGTCAGCTCTAGCGTGCGGGCGTGAGTCAGGCCATGCGTGGCAACGAACCCGTCATGGCCACCCTCAAAACGGATCCCGTCTGACGCAGGGCTCATTTCAATCGGCACCTCTTGCGGGGCATCGATCAATTGCTCGTCGCGCCATCCTCGGCCGCTCTCGCCCAGCCGCGCGGAACTGAAGCCGTCCAAGGCCACTGTAGAATGGCTGGGAGTCGCACGCCCAGCACGACGCCAATCCTCGCCAAAGCTGACGCCTGATCCGCAATTCACGATGACAGGCCGTCGCCCGCTGGTCATTTCAAAGGCCAGCGTCGAGGCATGTGCATTCTGAGATTCTTCGCCGACCGTTGGCGTGCTGGCATCCACAATCACCGATGTGCGTCCACCGGAAAGTCGCGCAAAGCCCATCGCCAAGCCATCTGCCTGCCGGGTTTTGACGTCACTTGCGGCCAGGGCCGTATCCAACCGCCCTTCCAGCCCGCGTCCGCCGCCATGAAACCGCGCCAGACCGCCATCCGAATGGCGCAAGGTCCGCAGGGTTGGGGCGATGCGTTCGATGGCCACGCGATGCGCCTCGGACAGAGGCTGATCTGCGTCTTGCAGCGCAGCGCTGGCCCATGTCAGCAAGGTGAAAACTTCGAGCAGTTCTTCAGGATTGCGCGAGGGCATCCCACCTTCGGCATCAATCCTAGCCTGACATTCACGACCCAACGCCTTAATCGCGGGTTTGACATGTTTGCCCATGCCCTCGAGCGCAAGGCCAGCATAGATCAGGCCGGTCAGCGCCTCAAACCGCTGCAAGCCCGGCTGCGCTTTGTGCCAGCGGCGCGACAGAAAAATCGTCTGCTGCGCAAGAGAGCGGTAAAATCTGGTCTGTTGATCTTTGTCCTGACGCTGCAACAACAACATCGCGTGGTTGATCCAGCGGATCAGGCGCCGCCCTGTCAGTTCCGGGGTCCAACCCGGCCCCTCGCCCTTGCCGTAACGGTCGATCCAGCGCCATACCCACAACTGCGCTTTCTCGCGGCAGGGGGTGTCTGAGACCGCTGCAAAATCGTCCAGCCAGGCAAACCCATGCAAGTCTTCTTCGAACTCAGGGTCCGGCGCGTCCAGATCCCAAATCGATGTATCCGGTGCCACCACAAGATGGCCTGCAAACAGGAAATTGCCGGCCAGCAACTGCCGACCCTTGGCGAAAACACCAATGGTGCGCGGCTCTGGCGTAGAGGTAAACGCAGTCGCAGGCCGAGCACGCGTGCTCAGCCGGGCGTGAAATCGGTGCATCGCCCGCGTGTATCGCGCGCTCAGACTATCCGGATTGAACATCTCGATCTGCCTCTACGCTCTTTGGCGTTTGCACCAGAGTGTACTCCTGTCATTCGTCAAAGTCACCTTGATTTGCATTACGGCATCTTGGCAAATTCTCTGTTAACGCAGACCGACCTTCAAACCGGCCAACGGTTTCAAAAAACGCCCATCGCCAGACCAGCACCAAAGGCCGCACCAAGATCCCGACACGGGGCCAGTTGGTCCTTTGAAAGTGACTTTGGTGCCAGAATTGCTTCGGGTGTCTGCGCGTTCGTGTTCACAATGATCGGCTCTTGCACTTGGCGCAAGCGCAGGCCAGTGGCAATGCGCGACATTTGGCGCACGGCGTTCTCACCATCGCTACCTGCGCAAACCATCAGACTATAGGCACGCCCCTCTATGCGCCCCAGCAAAGGGTAATAAGAGCGGTCAAAAAACTCTTTCATCTCGCCAGTGATCGCGGCCAGGTTTTCCGGACAGCAGAAAATGACCCCCTGAGCCGCCAAAAGATCCGCAGGCTGCGCATCGCCTGCGCCCAGCAGCTGTGCGTCGCATTCCTCTGACGCCGCCTCAAAAGCTGCGCGCGCCATCGCCTCGGCACCGCCGGTCCGGGAATGATAAATGATCAAAAGCTTGCTCATGGCCCGCACCCTAGCGTGCAGGGCCATGTGGCTCTAGTCCTTGCGGATACAGACGATGTAAAATCCGTCCATGCCGCCGTGATCGGCCCAGAAATCCGGACGCAGCCGCAGGCCACCCTCTTCGGTGCGCCAGGCTGGATCGACCCCTTCGATGTCCAGCGCGCTGGCATCCACACGCAAGCCGTCGTGACGCCCCAGCAGATCGTCGATCTGCGCCTCGCCTTCGTCGGGCAACAGCGAGCAGGTGCAATAGACCAAGCGGCCCCCGGGTTTCAAAAGATGCACCGCATGGTCCAGCATTTGCGCCTGAATGTTGAAAAGATCAAAAAAGTCGCTGCCATCTTTGGCATGCGGCAGGTCGGGGTGACGTCGAATCGTTCCCGTGGCCGAACACGGCGCGTCCAGAAGGATCGCGTCCCAGCTGCCCTCTTCTTCCAACGCATCGCCAACCACCAACTCGGCGTCCAGTTTGGTGCGCTTTAGGTTTTCGGCGACCCGCGCCATGCGCGACTCGCTTGTGTCAACCGCGCGTACTTTCGCGCCAGAGGCCGCGATCTGCATGGTTTTACCACCGGGGGCAGCGCAGAGTTCCAAGACGGCTTCGCCCGCCTGCGGTGCCAGCACTTTAACAGGAATCGCAGCCGCTGCGTCCTGCACCCACCATGTGCCCTTTTTGAACCCAGGCAAGGCCGAGACCTGTCCGGCCTCTGTGACGCGCACGGACCCTGTGGGCAATAGCGCACCCTCCATGGCGCGCTGCAATGCGCCTTGATCGGACTTGGCGGTCATATCAAGCGCGGCCCCGGCGAAATGCGCCTCTTCCATCGCGGCGACGATATCGGGGCTATAGGCCTCAACCAGCGGTCCACGCAGCCATTTTGGCAAACGGGGCGTCCGCAGGGTCGGATAGACCTCGGCCCCATTGGCGGCGACTTTGCGCAACACCGCGTTCACAAGACCCTTCATGGATGCATGACGCTTGTTGCGGGCCACGATTTCCACGAAAGAGTTCACGATCCCATGGGCCGCCCCCCCCATGCAAAGCTCGTAAGCGCCGATCCGCAGGGCATTGCGCACGGTGATCGGCGGGTATTTTTGCAGGTGTTTCTGCAAAATGCGATCAAGTCGCTCGAGGCCCCGCAGAGTTTCCGTCGCCAAACGCTGCGCCGTGGCGCGGTCTGCCGGGTCCAGACGCTCAAGCGCCCCGCCTCCGATGGCTTCGGACAGCAGGCGTCCTTCGCCCAAAACCTGATCCAGCAGAAAAACTGCGGCGCGACGCGCGGGCAGACCGGCTTGAGGCATGCGGGACTCCTTGTCTCACTTGTGAAGAGGTGCCGCGGGCGTATATCAGTGGTGTCGCGGGAAAGAAACCCCGCCTAAGGAGCGCATAAGATGTCTGAGTCCGACAAGAAAGACCTGCCCCCTGCAGCCCAGCGCGCACTGGCCGAAGCCGAAAGCCGCCGCAAGGCCGCCGAAGAACTGGCGCTTGCGCCGGAACTGGGAGGTCGGGATGGACCAGAGCCTGTGCGCTATGGCGATTGGGAAAAAAAGGGCATCGCCGTCGATTTTTAAGGATCAAGCAGGGGCGCTGCCCCTGACCCCGGGATATTTGGAGCAAGAGAATGAGTGACGTGTCTGTAAGTGATCCAAACGAGCGTCCGTTGATGCCGTCCATTGTGAAGGGGCTGCAGTGCCGCTGCCCGAACTGCGGCAAGGGCCGGTTGCTGCACAGCTATCTGAAGGTGGTGGACAGCTGTTCAGAGTGCGGCGAAGACTATAGCCATCAGCGTGCCGACGACGGCCCCGCCTATCTGACCATTCTGGTGGTTGGGCATGTGATTATCTTTTTCCTCACCACCATGTGGGAATACATGCGCCCGTCACCGCTGACCTTGGCCATCACCATGTGTAGCCTTGCCGCGGTTGTCGCGCTGTTGGTGCTGCCGCGGTTCAAAGGTATGATCGTGGCCTGGCAATGGGCCAAGCGGATGCATGGGTTCTGATCAGAGCCCAAGCACGTCGAGCATATCGTATTGGCCAGGCATTTTGTCCTGACCCCAGAGCGCGGCTTTTAGTGCGCCGCGCGCAAAGATCGACCGGTCCGTTGCCATATGACGCAGGATGATCCGTTCGCCTGCGGCTGCAAACAAAACATCATGTTCTCCAACGATGTCGCCGCCACGGATTGCGGTGAAGCCGATGTCGCCCTTTTTGCGCGCGCCGGTGATGCCATCGCGACCAGAATCACGCACGTCGTTCACGGACACGCCGCGACCCTGGGCCGCCGCTTCGCCCAGCATCAGGGCTGTTCCAGAGGGCGCGTCCACCTTGTGGTGGTGGTGGGATTCGATGATCTCGATGTCAAAATCGTCATCCAGAGCTGCCGCGACTTTTTTGGTGAGCTGCGTCAGCAGGTTGACGCCAAGGCTCATGTTGCCTGCGCGCACGATCACCGCGTGATGGCTGGCAGGTTCCAGCGCGGCGATTTCGTCGTCGGTCATGCCGGTTGTACCAATCACATGCACCGCGCGGGCCTGCGCCGCCAGTTTCGAGAAGTCAATGGTCGCCGCTGGCGCGGTGAAATCAATGACGGCCTGCGCTTTGGCAAAGGCTTCCAAGGGTTTGTCGGTCACGGTCACCCCGATCGCCGCGCCGCCCATGGCAACGCCGACATCTTGGCCGACCCAATCGTGGCCCTCGCGCTCGATGGCGCCAACAAGACGGGCCTTGTCGCTGTCCAGCACCGTTTTGATCAGCATTTGGCCCATGCGACCTGATGCTCCGGTGATGACAATGCCTGGCAGCTCTTCCATATCCGTCTCCTTTGGGCTATCCGCCTGCCCTTACCTTATAAGCCCTCGCTTGGCAAAGCCCCTGAAAGGACATAAATCAGTCATATGGGAAAGAACAAGTTCCACGACGGCCCCGGCCCTTCACAACGTCAGCTTCGCGTCGGCGAACTGATCCGCCGCACCCTGTCTGAAGTTCTGCAGCGCGGGGATATTCATGATCCTGACCTGAACCGTATGTCGATCACGGTCGGCGAAGTGCGCACCAGCCCGGATCTTAAAATCGCAACGGCCTATGTGTTGCCTTTGGGTGGCAAGGGACAAGAGAATGTCCTGAAGCTCTTGGCGGCCAACAAGGCCGAGCTGCGCCGTATTGTGGGAAAGAAACTGGGCCTAAAATTCACGCCCGACCTGCGATTCCAACTGGATCAGACCTTTGATCAGATGGATGACACCCGCCGGATGCTGAACCTTGATAACGTGAAACGCGATATCGAATGAGGCTCGTTGCGGCCCTCATAGCGCTTTTGCTGCCGGGGATGGCCTCGGCCGTGACCTGTGAGAATGCCCGCTATGAAGGCAACCGTTATACGATTTGCACTGTTAGACCGGCCGAGGAAAATCTGCGTCTGTTTTTGCGCGATGAGGCCGGCAATATCTTGGGGCAGTTTTCTTCGATCGAAGCCGCGCTGCCTGACGGCCAAACTCTGAGCTTTGGCATGAACGCGGGGATGTATCATCTGGATCGTCGTCCGGTCGGCCTGTATCTGGAGAATGGCGCGCGGGAGTCCCGGCTTTACCCGAATTCCGGACCCGGCAACTTTGGCCTCGTCCCCAATGGTGTGTTTTGCATCCGTGGCGCGCGCGCTGATGTGATCGAAAGCCTGACCTATCAAGCCGATACACCTGAGTGCACCTATGCCACCCAGTCAGGGCCGATGCTGGTGATAGACGGTGATCTGCACCCAAGGTTTCTGCCAGACAGCACCTCGAAATTCATTCGCAACGGCGTAGGGACGTCGGCCGACGGTAAGACGGCGATCTTTGTGAAATCCGAGAATTCGGTGAATTTCCACGAATTTGCGCGCTTTTTCCGGGACATATTGGAACTGCCGCAAGCGCTGTATTTTGATGGCAAAGTCAGCCGGATCCATGCGGCGGATCTGGATCGCTCGGACCCCGGGTTCTGGATGGGTCCGATTGTCGGCGTTGTCGAGTAACCGTTGACGCGCGCGCGAGATTTCCCTATCCGGCGCTTTCGGTAATTTCAGAGGTCAAATATGGCGCGTAAACGCAAAGGTCGGGATATTTCAGGCTGGCTTGTGGTGGACAAACCTGCGGGCATGACCTCGACGGCTGTGGTCAACAAAGTGCGCTGGGCGCTGGCCGCAAAAAAGGCAGGGCATGCGGGCACGCTGGATCCGGACGCAACCGGCGTTCTGGCGGTAGCACTGGGCGAGGCCACAAAGACCGTGCCGTATATCACGGACAGCCTTAAGGCCTATACGTTTACAGTGACTCTGGGGGCTGCGACCAACACGGATGATGCCGAGGGCGAGATTATTGCAACTGCGGACACACGCCCGTCTGATGACGAGATCAAGGCAGCCTTGGGCCAGTTCGTCGGCGACATCATGCAGGTGCCGCCAAAGTTCTCTGCTGTGAAAATCGATGGCGAGCGCGCATATAAACTGGCGCGCGAGGACGCAGAGTTTGAAATCGCGGCGCGTCCTCTGTGGGTCGCAGAGCTGGTCATGACCGATCGCGAAGCCGCAGATCACGTAACGCTGGAAATGACATGCGGCAAGGGTGGCTACGTGCGCTCGATTGCGCGGGATCTGGGCGAGGCGCTGGGCTGTTTGGGACACGTGCGCGAGCTGCGCCGGATCTGGTCTGGCCCGTTCACCGCCGAAGATGCGATTTCGGTCGAGCAGATCGACGCTATGGCCAAATCGCCGGAACTGGACAGCTATCTGCGCCCGTTAGAACAGGGGCTTGCCGATATCGCCGAGGTGAAAGCCACGCCCGAAGGCGCGGTGCGGTTGCGCAATGGCAACCCGGGTATGGTGATTGCAAGCGATGTCGATTACGGCGAGCCCTGTTGGGCCAGCCTTGACGGTGAACCTGTCGCTGTGGGCGTGTTCAAAGCGGGCGAATTGCACCCTTCGCGGGTCTTCGTCCTGCCGGAATGATCTCTCGGACCCATCAAAAAGACGACGCGGCCTCGACCGCTGTCTATTCACCATGCGAAACCTATCGCTATGCCTTGACACGTGTTTGGGATGAGGCGGGCCAAAAAGTCGCCTTCATCATGCTTAATCCTTCAAAAGCAACAGAGATTCAGAACGACCCGACCATCGAACGCTGCGAGCGGCGCGCGCGCGCCCTTGGGTTTGGTGGCTTTCGGGCCGTGAATATCTTTGCCTTGCGCGAAACCGATCCACAAAAGATGCGCCGCCACATAGACCCCGAAGGCCCTGATAACACTGCGTTTATTGCCGAGGCTTGTGACTGGGCTGACACGGTCATCGCCGCCTGGGGCGCGCATGGCGATCATCTGGATCAAGGGTTTAAGATCAGAGACCTCTTGGCGAAACGGGCGCAGACGGTCCATAGTTTCGGACAAACCAAAGCCGGCCATCCGCGCCATCCCCTCTATATCGCCTATCGCCAGAAGCCGGAAATCTGGTCGATATAGCGCATTGATTAGAAAGAGATTTTCATGGACCCCGTCACGAAAGAGTCGCTTCAAAGGCTGACAGCCGAGGTCGAAAAACTTAACCAGCACCGTTTTATTCGCGTCCACAACTCTATCTGGCGCATGATGATGTTCCAACTTGGCCGCGGACTGGCCTTTGGCCTTGGCTCTGTGCTGGGTGCCACCATCGTCGTGTCTATTTTAGCCTGGTTTATCAGTCAGATAGAGTTCATTCCGCTGATTGGAAACTGGGCGTCGGAAATCTTGCAACAGATCGAAGCATCTCGGTAGAGCGCGTTAACCAGTTAACGACGACTCCAAACACTCCTGTAGAGCGAAGGCCGACTGCCCTAGGCTGGTCCCGCTTTTTCAGGAGAAACCGATGTGGGCTTTTGCAACACTGCTGGGCATAGCCGCCCTTGGCGCGGCGCTGTGGGATACCGGCGCTGATCCCGAGGACGGCGTCGATGATGACCACGACGAAGCCCCTCCGGTTGGCGATCAAATTTTACCCGGATCAGATATTGCAGATTTCATCGAGGGGGGTGACGGCAACGATCAGCTGAACGGGTACGGCGGGGCCGACACGTTGATCGGCAATGACGGCGACGATGTCCTGATCGGCCAAGACGGCAACGACCTTGCCCTTGGGGGCAAAGGCGCGGATCGCCTTGAGGGCAACGACGGGCGCGACACGCTTAAGGGCGGAGAGGGCGCCGATCTGTTGCTTGGTGGGCTGGACGACGACTGGCTTGTCGGCAACGAAGGGGCTGATACGCTTTTTGGCGGCTTGGGCAATGACCTCTTGTCAGGCGGCGATGGGGTAGACTTTATTTCTGGCAATCACGGCGATGATACGCTTATCGGCGGGCTTGGAGCCGATGATTTTTCGGGCGGTTCGGGGCATGACCTTTTGGTCGGCACCGTTTTGGCAGAGGATGGGATCGACCGGGATGCCGCAGACACGTTGGTCGGAGGTCAGGGCAACGACACCATGATCGCAGGCGCCGCCGACCTGCTGGAAGGGCTAGGCGGCGCAGATCAAGCAATTGTCAGCCATTGGAACGCCGGTGGCAATGCGGCGGTTTGGAATGATTTTGACCCTGCCGAGGACTCCATCGCCTTTTATGACAAGACTGGCGCGCTGGACCCAGCACGACTGGACATTGTGCCTGACGACACGGACCCCTCTATCGGTCTGGTTGAACTGGACGGCGAGGTCATCCTGACGGTACATGGCGGCGGCGGCCTGACGGCCAGCGACATCCGGATCATAGACAGCCTGCCCCAGTAGGCTCTTTCCTTTTGCAGCCAAACCGCCTATACGCGCGCAGTCGCGTGGAATCATGCGGCACTCCATAGGACCCTGCTGGACGACATCCCGGCTTGCGCCCTGAACCCTTAGACTAGGAGACCCCGATGTCGATTACTGTCGAAGAAAAAGCACGCGTCATGAAAGACTTCGCAACCAAAGAGGGCGACACCGGTTCGCCTGAAGTACAGGTTGCTATCCTTTCCTCACGCATCGCGACCCTGACCGAGCACTTCAAAACCCACAAGAAAGACAACCACGGCCGCCGTGGTCTTTTGAAAATGGTTGCTCAGCGCCGTAAGCTGCTGGACTACCTGAAGGGCAAAGACGAAGCGCGTTACGCTGACCTGATCAAGCGTCTGGGCCTGCGTCGCTAAGACAATCCAAAACTTGGATACACGAACCCCCGAGCGCCATCGCCCGGGGGTTTTTTCGTTCCGCCGCTTTCTGTCTTGCACCAGATTGCTGCGCGTGTTTAATACGGCGCTAACGTTACGTTATAACTTAACATGTGGTACCCCAATGACCGATACGAGACTTCCCGTCACCGTACTCTCCGGTTTTCTAGGCGCTGGAAAAACGACCCTCTTGAACCGAGTTCTTAACAACCGCGATGGCCTGAAAGTGGCAGTGATCGTCAACGACATGTCCGAGGTAAACATCGACGCAGACTTACTGCGCGAAGGCGGCGCAGAACTCAGCCAAACCGACGAAACCCTCGTTGAAATGTCAAACGGCTGCATTTGCTGCACCCTGCGCGATGACCTTCTGGAAGAGGTGCGCCGTCTGGCCGAAGAAGCACGGTTTGACTATCTGCTGATCGAATCCACCGGCATTTCCGAACCACTTCCTGTCGCCGCCACGTTCGAGTTCCGCGACGAAGACGGCCAAAGCCTTGATGACCTTGCGCGTCTGGACACGATGGTCACCGTCGTGGACGCGGTGAACCTTTTGAACGACTACTCCAGCCATGACCTCTTGGCCGATCGCGGCGAAACCATGGGCGAAGAGGACGAGCGCACGCTGGTCCATTTGCTGACCGACCAGATCGAGTTTGCCGACGTGGTCATCCTGAACAAAGTCCAAGACACCAGCCCGCAAAACGTGGATGCTGCCCTCAAGATCATTCGCAGCCTAAATGGCGATGCAAAGATCATCCAAACCAGCCACAGCGTGGTCGCCCCCAGCGAGATCCTCGACACCAAGCTCTTTGATTTCGAAAAGGCACACGAACACCCGATGTGGGCCAAGGAACTCTACGGCTTTGAAGACCACACGCCCGAGACCGAAGAATATGGCATCACCTCTTACGTCTATCGCGCCCGCGCGCCCTTTGATCCCGTTAAAATCCACGCTTTCCTGAACGGAGACCTGCCCGGCGTGATCCGCGCCAAAGGGCATTTCTGGCTGGCAACCCGCCCAGATTGGGTCGCCGAATTCTCGCTGGCTGGCGCGCTTTCGTCGGTGTCCCCATTGGGCACATGGTGGGCCTCGGTGCCGGAAGATCGCTGGCCAGATCACCAGCAAGCCCGCGATTACCTAAAATCGCATTGGGCAGAGCCCTTTGGCGACCGTCGCCAAGAGCTGGTCTTTATCGGATCTGGGATCGACTGGTCCTGGATGAAAGCGCAGATGGACGCCTGTCTGGTCGAAGACGCGACGCTGGAAAACCTGGAACACTACCCCTACGAAAACGATCCTTTCCCGCTGTGGCGGCGCAGCTAATCTGACAAACGGGGCATGGCGGCCGGTCGCCCTGCCCCGCGCGCCCGCCGGATGTCTGGAAAAGGGCGCGCCACACATGTGCCGAAAACGGGCAAGTTGACGCCATGTCAGATTTGACCCCCGGCGCCAATCTCAGTCATTCTCCGCACATCTGGAGGACCGACATGAAACAAGCTCTGAACGTATTGATCCATATGGGCAGCCTGCACCGGCTGGCTCCGCTATGGCTCTTTGGTGTTGTTTTGATGATTGTCTTCCCCAGCTGGTGGGTCATCCCCGCGCTGGCCTATGGCGCAGTTCTGCAGTTCTTTGTGGAATACATCATGCACCGCTTCCTCTATCACAGAGAGCCGCCGACCGATCAGGGTGTCTTCAACGACCTTTACCGATCCCACATCGCACACCATGAATTCCCGACCGATGCCGAATATTTCACGGGCGACGATCACTGGTATGCCGTGCGCTTTGGCCTGGTCTCTGTTGCGATCCATGCGGTGATCCTGTGGCCATTCCTTGGCCTGACCTCGGCGCTCTACTTTGCAACGATCATTTTGTTCGTCGGCTCTGTCTCTGCCTTCACATTCTATGAATATTGCCACACGCTGGCGCATCTGAACGTAAAGAAAGGCTGGTTTGGCCAACGCGTCACCCGCAAACACATGGCGCACCACTATCAGGACCACCACGCAACATTTCACGTGAGCCTCGGCATGGAATGGATCGACCGCCTGTTTGGCACAGCCCACGACCGCGACGCGGCACGAGAACGCTTTGATCGCGAAACCATGCTGTCCTTGGGCATGGATCCCGAAGACTTACGCCTGGTCACCGCCCGCAAAGCCTATGGAATCACGCGCATGCCCGGCGAAAAAGCGTGACCGATCACTTGGGGCGTCTCTAGAGCCTCCCGCCCTTTCTCTTGCATCAAATATCCCGGGGTGAATTGGCGCCAGCCAAGAGGGGCAGCGCCCCTTTCACTCCGCTCTTTCCAAAACCAATAAAATCAGCTATGCGCGGGCCTATCTGAGACGTGACGCCTGTGGCCCCGGGCGCGTGCAAGAGGATGAGGGGTCGGTGGCAATGGGGCCACCCTTAAAAACAGGAGACCCGGGAGGGCCCGGGAGTGCTCCGACTTAGGAAACGATAGATGTTTAACGAATCTAAGAAATCTATGCAGTGGGGCGAAGAGACCCTCACTCTGGAAACGGGCAAGGTTGCCCGTCAGGCTGATGGCTGCGTGATCGCCACTCTGGGCGAAACTTCGGTCATGGCCGCGGTGACATTTGCAAAAGCACCGAAGCCAGGTCAGGACTTCTTTCCGCTGACCGTTCACTACCAAGAAAAATACTACGCGGCCGGTAAAGTCCCAGGTGGCTTCTTTAAGCGCGAAGCGCGCCCGACCGAGAAAGAAACCCTGACAGCACGGCTGATCGACCGTCCGATCCGCCCGCTGTTTGTCGAAGGCTTCAAGCACGAAGTCCTCGTGATGTGTACCGTTCTGTCCCACGATCTGGTCAATGACCCAGATATGGTAGCGATGATCGCAGCAAGCGCGGCGCTGACCATCTCTGGCGTTCCATTCATGGGCCCAATTGGTGCAGCACGTGTTGGCTTCGTCGACGGCGAATACGTTCTGAACCCAGAAATCGACGACATGGACGAGCTGCGCACCAAGCCAGATCAGCGTCTGGACCTGGTTGTTGCGGGCACCAAAGACGCCGTGATGATGGTGGAGTCCGAGGCATATGAACTGACCGAAGCAGAAATGCTGGGTGCGGTGAAATTTGCCCACGACGCGTTCCAGCCAGTAATCGACCTGATCATCGATCTGGCCGAAGACGCCGCAAAAGAGCCATTTGACTTCCAGGCACCTGACTATTCTGACCTCTATGCTGCCGTTAAGGCCGCTGGCGAAGATCAGATGCGCGCAGCCTTCGCTATCACTGACAAGCAGGAACGTACCTCGGCGGTATCTGCGGCACGCGATGCTGTCAAAGCAGCTCTGAGCGAAGAGCAACTTGAGGACGCGAACCTCGGCTCTGCGATGAAAAAGCTCGAAGCCAGCATCCTGCGCGGCGACGTTGTGAAAACCGGCAAGCGCATCGACGGTCGTGACACCACAACCGTGCGTGCGATCGAAAGCCAGGTTGGCCTGCTGCCACGCACCCACGGGTCTGCGTTGTTCACACGTGGCGAAACTCAGGGTCTGGTCGTGACCACTCTGGGCACCGGCGACGACGAGCAGATCATCGACGCGCTGCACGGCAACTTCCGCTCCAACTTCCTGCTGCACTATAACTTCCCACCCTACTCCGTGGGCGAAGCAGGTCG